>CBFDBN010000139.1:0-8620 GCA_965603055.1 uncultured bacterium
ATGAACGTCGACAATGTTATGTTTGGATTGGGATATAATTTTTAATGAAATAAAAGCCTGATTATTTAACAGAAAATAAAACCCCTCTGAAATTTTTAGCAGAGGGGTTTTTTTATTTCAATGATTTTAATCGGGGCAAGCTGTTTTGTATGCTTTCAAGAAATTTTCTAAGGAGCTTATAAAATGATAAAATCTCCGATGAAATAATTAAAATACGTGAAGAGCGATTTTGATCTATTTATAAAACCTCTTTCATTCCAGGATATTTCAAAACCTCCTGAACCATATTTTCCAGCAATTCCTGCCAATCTGTTCTAAACAAATCCATATTCAACTCGATCAATTCCATTAATTCAGGATGCTTTCGTACGCCTTCCATTATCAACCGGGGATTGGTTAATGAATCCAGGTTTAGCAGGCTTCGGGCGAGTGGAAATAATCGATATTCTTCTAAAGCAGCCTGTTCAACAAAATCTTTGCCATAGATTCGAGAAAACCGATTCAAGCCAATGGTGAGCTGTTTCTGGTCAATTCCATAAATAGTTGAAACACGATGAGTAATCCCATCGAAGTGGTTTTGTAAGAAGACCTCGGCTGCTTTTAACATTTTGATCAATAATTCTTTGTTTTCACGAATCACCAGGATGTCAAAAGCACATTGAAGAATTCTTCGCCGCGGGATTTTTAATGCCACATTGATCACAACTTTTTGAGATAACTGTTCAATAAATCCATTCTTGGGCAAATGATGATAATTGCCCTGAAATGTGGTTTGTCCCAATGTCGAAAAATTATCGCACAAGATATGAAAAATCGCCCCCCATTCCAGGGATCTCAGACGTTCCAATGAATTGTAAAACGACAAATTATGAGCTAATGCTTGAAATTGGGTTCGACCAAGATGGGTGACAAAGTCGGGAATAACGTTGCCAAGTATCAGCTCCCCTTTATCAAGGGGAATATTTTTCCGATGTACTTCATGATAGGCAAGATTCAAAAGATAGCTGTGAGTAAAAGTTAACATGCAATCAATATACAACTTTTTGTCTTATTTTTCAATAAAAATAAAAACCCTGAATCTTATTTAATAATTAAGATCCAGGGTTCATAAATGAGATGAGATGAAATAAAATAAGAGATGAATAGGAATTTGTTTTTTTATCGAATTATTTTTACATTCTAAGTTTAGGTGACAAAAAAATATTGTAGGGCGTAAGGCGTGGAGCGTAGGGCGAAACATGATGCGCTACGCGCCATGCTCTAGACCTTACGCCCTACGTTTCATTTCACACATTATTTTTTTTCCCACAATAAAAAGGATTCCATATCTGCTTTTGATAGCCTAACACTAAAGCCCATTGGCGTAATTTTGGGCTTTTTGAAAATATTCACTGTCAGGAAATTGATTCATTAATTGATCGAACATGGACAGAGCGGTTTGTTTATCGCCCAGAAAAATATAACATCGCCCTGTCATAAGCAGCGCATCGTCTTTTTTGAAAGATTGTTCATGAGCTAAAACCTTTTGGAAGGCATCGAGCGCCATCGTGTAATCGCTTTGTCCAAAATAGCATTCACCGAGCCAATATTGACAATTACTTGAGAGTCGATGCGTGGGACTGGTTTCCAATAACATACTGAATAAATAGATTGCCGCATCAAATTCTCGAGAGTAATATTGTTGTAATGCCTGTTCATAACTGGATGCAAAATCGGACAGATCAACATTCAAGGAAGATGCCAATGCTCCACCGTGATTACGAAGCTGCCGTTCCAGCGTGTTAATTTTTTCTTTTCGATTTGCCAGTTGAACTTTCAGTTCTTCAATTTCCAGTTCTTTCTGATCGATAGCATCATTCAATTGGTCGACCTTTGATTTAAGCCGTATATATTCTTCCATGTTCATGTCAGCAGTGGCGCTCTCATCGTAGCCATCCAATCCTTCAATAAGAGCATTTAGCTCATCATCAGGGGATTGTCCGATACCTTCGCCTGATATTTCTTCAATCGGAGTGTCCCCGGATAACTGAACGCCAGAACCCCTTCGACTTCCCATAGGTTGGGAAAGATAGTAGGTCGCGCCGGTTTTGATATTGAGATAGCCATCCTTTGATTCACCGCCAGCCCATCCATCCAGGTGATCGCTGCCAGTAAAACGATAGTCAATGTTAAATACAAACGACACTGCCGGATTTATTTTGGCTTCTAAGCCGCCACCGATAAAGAACGATGGATCAAAACCACCACCAAAATAGTAACCATCGCCAGGTACCGTCGGTTTCTCGATAATTGAGCCGCCGCCGACATTAAAATAGATACCACCCAATCCAAGGTAGCCATAAGGGATAATATTCCCTTCAGTAATCAGATTTAGCGCACCTTTCACATCGAGATTAATTACATCAGTTGAAAAGAAGCACTCACCAAAGACCAGGTTGCCGTCACTTAATTCTCCATACCCCAATGAGACAACTGTAAAAAACCGTGGACTGACATTGTATTTGAGATAAGCTTCAATCCCGCCCCCAAAACCAGAGTTTGGTGTGTCATTTTCATCATGATAAACCTGTTGGATTCCCAGGTTGGCACCAATCCCCATTCGATTCGCGGATAATATTTGCGCATTTAAATCTGGAAGAGATATTACAAATATTACGATTAACGCGAATACCACACAATATTGTTTCATTTAAGAAACCTCCTATTCTTCCCCCACCACAATCATAAACTACCACATCACTCTCTTTTATCTCATCTCATTTGCGAAAGCGAATTAATTGTATTCAAAATAACTACTTAAATCTCCTGGTACTACATTTTCAATGGAAATTTTCTTATTAGCATAAAGGTTGTATGCCTTAATCAACTCCATCATTTTCTCTTTTGTCTCCTGAACAACCAAAACGTTGTGCTGATCATCATGCTGATTTTCACCGATTTTCAAATTTTGTCTTAACTTTACAATCGTATCACCGATTTGTTCAAAATAATAATTGCTCATCGAATTACTTATTAATTCATCAACCTTTTCTTTAACCTCTTTTTCACGACCAGCTAAAAACTTGATGGTATTCTTTAGATGAAACAGGTTCAGATCTCTAATTAATTTTTCATCTTTCCCCAGGTAAATAAATAGGGCAGGATGTCGATTATAAAAGTCCGTCTTTACCGCAATGTTGGTAAGCAGGTATTGCTCAATTACTACACGCTCATCAAAAGCGATTTCACGATGGGAAGCGTACTTTAATGAATTTGCATCCTTTGAATATTCTACTTTCACCAGGAGGTCGGAAAATGAAAAATATAGCAGTTCCTTCATCTCATATACTCTTGCTAATCGTTCAAAGTTTTAAGATTAGAATATATCTTTGCATATACAAACATTGTGCCAATTTATCCAATTAATTGAAAAACTCAACAATTTGTAAATACAGCAATTAGAATTTTGGATCAAATCCTTAACTTCCAACAAAAGTAAGAAATTTGTATTAGAAGAAAACAAACGTATCGCCGTGAAGCAATATTATGTCTTTAACATAATGAAAAAGTTGATAGTACAAATATAAAAATATTAACTCATTATTTTAACATATATTAATGCTGCATAACCAGGTTGAATCATATATCGCGGCATCGTTGTATTTAAGTACACTAAAAAACTCCGCGTACTCTGTGTCTCTGCGTTAAGAAAAAATATTCATTTAATCTCGATTGAATCTGAAAATATCAAATCAAATGCTGTAAGAAAGTCTTGTAATTTATAGCTATTATAAGAAGTGAATTTCCCCAATTCGCGGGGCAAATAAAGGTAAGGAAGATTTTGTGTGGATAATCTATTGTTTAAGCACTCAATTATATTTTGCTGTTCAAGTCGGTCGCGAAAAAGCGAAAATGGAACCTGTTTTATCAACTTATAGAATCTTTCAAAAGAAGGATTATGAAAAATGCCTGACTGGAACGCCACAATTCCTTCAACGAGCATTCCGATTAATAATGCTCCTCCATATTTGATGCTATTTTGTGTGGATTCAACCAGGATTGAAGCGACAAATTCTCCAAAGCCGTGCAATTGTTGTTGATTTTTGGGATCAATGTGATGCTTCCGAAGCATATTGATTCTAGCCTGACAACAGCGGAAAACGATATCTTCGATTAAATCCAGGTTAATTTTAAATATTTCTTTGAGATTTTTTTCAAGCAATTCAAATAATCCATTATCCTGAAGGTATGCGAATTGAATGATGTAGCCCAGGCCACTGGTTAAATTTTTTTCAGGTAATGATTTTAGTAGCGCCACATCGCTCCATACCAGGTTCCGCGCATACCTGATCGAAAATAGGTCTCTGGCGGAACCACAATTGATTCGACAAAATGGATCGACGCTCTGCACAACCTGTGCTGTCAGTGTTGTTGGTATTTGAAAATACGGAACCCCGCCGTAGATCATTTGTGACACGAACGCACTAATATTATTGACATAACTGCCCCCAAATGAGATGATTGTCTCATCAGGTTGAAATTGAATTTCAACTAAGCGGTGAGCAATTTGTTGGACTGGTAGTAAACCATCCTTAAATCGTTGAGTACCTATATATATGGGTACGATTTCTATATCTAATTTTTTGAAACTGTCAAATACAATATTGAAATAACGATTATCAAATTTAAAATCTGTAATAACTGCTACACGAGATTTATAACCATATAACTTATAGATCTCGGCTAATTTGCCTAAAATATTGCTACCGATAAATTGTGGGTAAGTCTTACCATTTATTTCAACTTTTAAATTGACCATATTTATTTAACGAATAAATTGAAAGGTTCCAACAGCATTAGAATTTCCTGAACGATTTGAGGAATTGTCTTGTGGGTTGAATCAATAATAATATCGGATTCATCATATCCTGGCTTACGAATTAACATTAATGATTCAATTCTGCGATAAATCTGATTGGTAGTTGAGAGTACTCTGCCCGAGGTAGCGGAACCAACAATCAATTGTCGTTTATCAGTATCTTCAATTCTTTTCCAGGTTTCTGCCGAAGTAGTTGTCAGGCAAATTGAAATTCCTGATTGCTGGACAAGCAGCAAATTTTCTACTTCTAATAATGTTCCACCGCCAAGAGCAATAACAGCGTTTTTTAATTTAGAGAGATCAATTAATACCTCTCCCTCAACCTCGCGAAAGAACGCTGCGCCTTCATCTCGAAAAATTTGAGTGATTGGTTTATTTAACCGAGCCTCGATTTCCCGGTCAAGATCGAAAAAATCTTTTTGCAGGGCTTCTGCCAGGGCGAAACCCACAGTTGATTTTCCGCTCGCCATAAAACCGGTCAGGTAAATTAATGATGGCTGCTGTGGTTCTGGGCTTAAATCGACAATACCATTCATTTGAATCTATAATTGTTTTCTGATTGTTTTACTTTTTAGCTTCTTTTTTTTGTTTCTTCTTTTTTACTGGCTTCTGTTGGGCTTTAGCTTTTTTTATCTTATACTTGTTTTTAATCTCATCAACCCGCTTTCGTGTAATCGATACCCGTTTTTCCATATCAGGTGGAGCAAATCCCAAAAACTTGCTGTAACTCTGGTAGGCTTTTTTAACCAATCCTAAATTATCCTGGGCTAATCCTAAATTTAACCACGCTTCATAATATTCAGGATTAACTTTAATCGCGCGCTCATAGCATTTCACGGCGTCTTTGAGCCTGCCAATTTTTGATAAAACAACTCCCAGGTTGTTCCATGCGGTTACAAAGGCAGGGTTCATTTTAATTGCCTTCTCATAAGCTTGAATGGCATCATGATTCCTGTCCAATTTGGTCAAAATATTGCCGGAACGATAATAGGCGTGATAGTAATCGGGATTGAGTTTAACAACCTGTTCAAAGCACTGCAATGCTTCCACATCCTGTTTTATTTTCTGGAGAGATACGCCTTTATAATACCAGGCTTCATAATGCCGGGCATTAAGATTGATCGATTTGTCGTAATAGTCAATGGCTTCCTCTGGTTTGCTCATTTTGAACAGGACATTGGCACAGCAGAACCAGGCTTCATATTCATCCGGAGCAATGGCGCCGGCGGCTTTATATTTTTCCAGTGCCTGGTCATACTTCTTTATTTTTTCTAATGCGACGCCCTGGTTTAATAAGGCTTCATAAAAACCCGGCTGAGTTTCCCCGGCTTTTTCTGCCATAACAAGTGCATCCTCGAATTGTTCCAACTGCATTAATACACCGCTTTGATTCAGAAATCCAATGCCAGTCTCCACCCAACTGGTTGATAAATCATATTTTTCCAGCGCATTTTCATACTCACCTTTAATAAAAGCCTGGTTCCCGGTTTTAAACATTTCCAGCGCCTGGAGTTGCTCCTGAACCGGGATATTTTTATGCCCTTCAATTTCCGCCTTGAACAGCTTCTCATTCCCGATTAATTTAAAATGTTCATTTGAAATCCCGTTGGTTAAATATTTTCGCAGTCGCTTCGCTTTTATCTCGGTAACTTCTTCCCGGAAGTCTCGAAAAGTAAAAATAATATCGGTAATAAATATGATCAAAATTGCTGCAAATAGGATAATGATGTTGATCGGGTTCAATAGCTCGTTTAAGTCCAGGTAGAGAGAAATGGAAACGACGATGATGCCGACAATATTGATGGGAAGAAACGCCCAGAATCGAAGTCTTATCCCAACAAAGATTAAAAATAGAAAAAAAGCTAATAATAAACCATTAATGATGGTAAAGTACATTATGTGATTGCTCCCTTGATAAAAAAGTTAAAAGCAACCGATGAACGTTTTTAAATGCAGCGCAGCCGATTTTAATTTTACAAAGAATATTTTTGTTTTTGTTTTCAAAAAATATTAAACATATTACCGACGATTATTTGTGCAGTTAATATAATAATTTTTAAAGGCTTTGTCAAGTGATAAATCAGGCAAGATAGTTAAATTATGGTTTATTTTTGATTCAATCCGTTTGAAAGTGGACTCCATTTTGATAAACAGGATGCCATCGAATTCGCGCAGCGTGCAAATCAACTGTCTTCTGCAACCGAAATCGCTCTATTTGGCTCACTGGCAAAAGGCGATCCATATCAAAAAGATATCGATTTAGCAGTCATCATTTCCAGTTTGGAGCAGCTTCCCACACTGGCGAAATATGCAAGAAAAATGAGCTTGCTATTTAACAGTTGGGATATATTTGTTTTTAATGCGGACATAAACTACCTGGGGCGAATCTGTCACCGCAAAGAATGTCCTTCAAAAGTAGCTGAATGCATCAACTGTGGCGATATTGCTTTTGTCCGCCACAGGTTGAAGGATTTAAATTTAACAACAAAGATTTCTATGCTTCTCCCTTTGAAACATTATTCAAACGACAGCCTGAAAGCCTGTTTGTTGCCAGGAGAGAAAAATTAGGAATTGAAGAGAATCGAGAATTTGAGAAATTTGAAGATATTCGATTAAAATGTCGGGAGTGTGGGGACTACTTCATATTTACTGGTGGTGAGCAAAAATATTATAAGCAACATGGTTTGTCAGAGCCCAAACGCTGTGAAGACTGTCGTATCAAAAGACAGAGGATGGAGTGGGGAATTTACGACCCCGGTGAAAATGAGGAAAGCGAGTATTTGTAATGCGAGTTAGTTCATTTCTACCGATATCAACCGCCTCCAACTAATTGAAATATTTTAACTTCATCTCCTTCATAAATGATCGCATCATGCGTCACTCTCGAACCACTTATAGCAACGAATGCAATTTCACCTGGTGGGATCCCGGTTTGAGTGACTAATTTTCCAACCGTTGTCCTTTCGGGAACCACCTGTTCAACTTCAGGGAGATTGTTGTTGTATTTTTTCAAATTACCGTGGAAAATAAGCGTGATTTTCATTATAAACATCTACCCGTAATCAATGGATTCTTTAACGATTTTACGCTCAAAATGAAGTGGATTTCGGGCTTTAATTCTTGCAAAGGTTCCGAACCTTCGCAAGAATTAATCAGCTTGAATCTGAAAACCAGATCTCTTCATGTACAATTATCCATCACTTGTTGAAAAGTCCTGCCTTTTAGGACTGCTCCAATTTAATCTATTTACCCTTCAGATCTACTGTTTCCTCCCAACTCCGCCATTTCGCGCGTCCCCATCGAACCGGACCGCCATCCAGTTGCAGATTAAATGACGTGTTCAAGCTTTCATGGAGGATACGATCTTTATATAGCACCTTCGTCATGTTTGCCGCTGCCCAATAGAGTTTTTTCCCTTCCACAGCAGCAAATACAATTTCACCATCCGATTCCAATGGAGCATACATCACCTTGCCCAGCTCAAAATCATAACGGGGTCGAATGTTCTGGGATTTATAATCCATCATCAGGTCGCCCTTGATGCCGAAATATTCGGTTCTCCCAGCATGCGTATATTTCAAGCCAATTGCTGAGGGAAATTTATCCGTCTCGATCAATTCAAACTTTTTGACAAGCTCTGCTGGCGAAACTGATCGATCATGCGGCATCAAAATCGTTACAAAAATTTCCATGTTTCCTGGATAATAATGATCGGATAATGTCTCGTACATGCAAATCTCATCCTGCCAGTGTCGTCTTAAA
>CBFDBN010000140.1:0-8612 GCA_965603055.1 uncultured bacterium
ATCCTAAAATTGCGGAATCAAAAGATGTTACATCAACTTCAGGACGTGTTCGCATCCTTTCAAAAAATTCTACTTGACATAATATTCTTTTTTAATTATTTTAATGATGCATACAGGTAAAAGGAGAGAGAATGCACGAAATAGACCGCGTCATGAAAATGCTGGCAGCGAAATACCCGCACATCTTTATGAAACTGCTATTCAGCGACAATCCAGATGTCAGATTTCAGGCGGTTGAAGATACAACGATTAATATTCCTGAGAAGAGATCGGATAAGGTATTCAGAATTAAGGCAAATGATCGGGACATTATTTTGAGTCTGGAATTTATGATTCGTCCCGATCTAAAAATGATGAAACGACTTCATACGAAGAACGGAATTTTAAGTGAGTCATTCAAATTACCTGTCCTGACTGTGATCATTTACCTGGAGCAGGGTCGCTATCGGACATTTCATGATCGCTATTCAGTGGACGTGAGTGGGATGCGAAACGAGATTATCTTTCACCGAATTTTGTTATGGGAATATGAACAGCAAATTCGAAAGGGCGAGCTAAAGGAACTGGCTCCTCTATTGATTCTATTTTCAAAACGAGAGGATCGGAAAGTAATAGATGATGAAAAACAGTTGATAAGAAAAGTTAAAGATAAACACGAACAGGCAGATTTATTAGCACTGTCTGCCATGGTAGCTTACCGAAAATTTAAAGATATTTTGATAAAAGAATTATTTTTTAAGGAGTATAACATGCTAAAACAATCATCTTTTGTTCGCGAATGGATAGATGAAGGGAAAAAAGAAGGGAAAATAGAAGGATTTAGAGAAGGGCGGATAGAGCTGTTGCTGGCACAGTTAAAACGGATTTTAGGGCGAGTAAATTCAGACCTGGAAGAACGGGTTAACAAACTAAACGACAAAGAGCTTGATAAACTATCCCTGGATTTGTTGGGAATTAAGCAGCTATCCGACTTAGAAGAGTGGTTCCGTATACATCAAAAAGAATAGCTATGACCTTAGACCAGATTTTAGACCTCATCCGTTCTGATCCTGACATGATTGCCAATATTACGCATTGGCAAAAAATTCCGGCACAGGAAGCGAAATATGCTAAATTTCCTGGTTCCATCCATCGCGACTTAATCCAGATTTTGAAGCAGCGAGGGATCAACAAATTATTTACCCACCAGGCATCGGCAATTGACGCCATTTTAAATAAGAAAAATGTTGTGGTTGTCACGCCCACGGCTTCAGGGAAAACCCTGTGTTACAATGTTCCAGTGTTAAACTCGCTGATCGACAATCCTGAAAGCCGTGCACTTTATTTGTTTCCAACCAAAGCTTTATCCCAGGATCAATTGAACGAATTGTACAGCATTTCATCGGCACTGAATCGAAGCATCAAAACTTACACTTATGATGGCGATACCCCGGCTTCGGCTCGAAAAGCGATTCGCACGGCAGGACACATCGTCGTCACCAATCCGGATATGCTGCACCAGGGGATTCTTCCCCATCACACCAAATGGATCAAATTATTCGAGAATTTAACCTACATCGTGATCGATGAGGTGCATCATTATCGGGGTGTGTTTGGCAGTCACCTGGCAAATATCATTCGCCGACTGAAACGGATCTGTAAATTTTACAGCAGCGATCCGCAGTTTATTTGTTGCTCAGCAACTATTGGAAATCCCAAAGAACTGGCTGAAAAAATCCTGGAAGCTGACTGTGAATTGATTGATAATAATGGAGCGCCACGGGGGGAGAAACATTTTATCCTTTACAATCCCCCGATCGTGAACTATGAATTGGGAATTCGGCGGTCGGTGGTGAATGAAACCAGAAAATTAGCCGAAAAATTTCTGGCTTCAAAAATTCAGACCATTGTTTTTGCCCGAAGCCGCTTGCGGGTGGAAATTCTCGTGACCTATTTGAAAGAGATTATCCAAAAAATTGGCAAATCGCCCCGGTTGATACGTGGTTATCGAGGGGGGTATTTGCCGCTTGAACGGAGAGAAATCGAAAAGGGATTGCGGAACGGAGAAATTCTGGGTGTAGTCAGCACCAACGCACTGGAATTAGGAATCGATATCGGGCAATTATCCGTCTGCCTGATGGCTGGGTATCCCGGAACGATCACCAGTAGCTGGCAACAAGCTGGCAGAGCAGGCAGACGGGCAGAAACTTCCGTTGCTATTTTGATCGCATCCAGTGCGCCCATCGATCAATTTATCATAAATCAAGCAGAATATTTTTTTGGTAAATCGCCAGAGACAGGTATCGTCGATCCCAATAATTTGATCATTTTAATGAGCCATTTGAAATGTGCTGCTTTTGAACTCCCATTTGAAGATGGCGAAAAATTTGGGTTAGATGCCACCCATGAAATGCTCTCTTATCTCGAAGAACACGGTGTGCTTCATCATGTCGATAATCGTTGGCATTGGACCAGCGAGATTTATCCCGCACAGGAGATCAGCCTGCGTAGCGCCTCACCTGAAAATTTCGTGATTGTCGATACGACTTATGATGATCGAGTGATCGGCGAGGTCGATTATTTCAGCACTCCCATGCTCATTCATGAGGAAGCGATCTATATTCATGAGAGCCGACAATATCACGTTGACAAATTAGACTGGGAACGTCGCAAGGCTTATGTGCGTGAAGTCGATGTGGATCATTACACCGATGCCCAAAATAAGACGGATTTGAAAGTGCTGGATGTATTTGAAGATCAGGATGTCAGGGGTGGTGCAAAAGCTCATGGTGAAGTTAGTGTAACAACTGTAACTGTGGCTTACAAAAAAATAAAATTTCACACCCATGAGAATATCGGCATGGGCAATATCCACCTGCCTGAGTTGGAAATGCACACGACATCTTATTGGCTGGAATTTGCCGAAGGAACCGAGAATGAACTGCAACTATCGCAAGCAGACATGGGCGATGCACTGAAAGCATTAGCCAATGTGCTCGCGAATGTCGCCCCGTTTTATGTCATGGGCGATCCCAGTGACCTGCGAACAGTGCCCATGATTAAAGCACCGTTTTCAAAAAAAGCGACGATTTACATTTACGATGCTTATCCTGGGGGTGTTGGTTATAGCCGAAAACTGTTTTATGCCCATGATGATCTGTTGCAGGCTGCCAAACAATTGATACTCGAATGCAAATGTAAATCGGGATGTCCTTCCTGTGTTGGACCGGTTCTGGAAGTGGGGGAGTTTGGGAAGGGGAGTGCGCTGAAATTGTTGGGGTATGTTTTATAATAAATTATTTTCTTTCATATAGGCTTCTATTTCTGAAAAGACTTTTTCTATATTCATTGGTTTGCTTTCTACAATTCTGCTCGGTAAGTGTTTGTGAAAAGGAAAGGTTTCAATATCAATCCAGTGCGGAGCATTGTCATATCGAAATATCAAATTATCCTTTTCATCCTGGAAATGGTAGGAATATTTTCGGCTCCCGTCTAAGAATAAATAATCTTTTGAAAATAGTTTATGGTTGTTTAAAAGAACAAAATTAACAACCAGCGCATAAGAATTTTCTATCTGGTGAAATTTCTTAATTTCATAAGATATGATTAGTTTTTTAAATCTCTGCAATATCTCTGAAATCACGATATCTCTTCCAATTTTTTTTGTAAAAATCTCTTACTTTCCTCTGCAAATTTCCATGCCATGTAATCGTCTTCGTTCTCAAAATTCTCTTCGTTAATTTTTTCGTTTAATCTCTTTTCAAATGTATTGAAATTTGTCTCATATTTTCTTTCAAGAGCTTCACATTCAGCTTGAAATTCTGAAATCTTCCTAGATAAGTTGAGTATTAAAAAATCTGTTACAGCATTTTCCACATTAGAATTAAAGATTTTCAAAGCAGAGAGGTATTTCTTATCTATTTGTTGTAATTCCATCTTTTTCTCCCATTTTCTAAAACGAATTGCTTTTTCCCAGGCATCATTATCATTGTCTTGTGCGATGATAATATTGTCGATTTCTTGCTCAGAAAAAGATTTCTCAACCTTTTTTTTCGTTTTCATATTTGCCACCCGGTGATAATCAGGACGACATCAGCAGGCTTAAACCGCTGCCAATCTACCATTGGCTTTTGAATCCCTTAGAAATTATTTAAAACAGACTATTTATCTATAATCTATAATTTATAAATTAAAATTAAAATGTCAAGCAAAAAATCAATTCACTATCCTATGCTTTATTACATTTTGTCTTTGCTTAAAAAAAAATAGGCTTGATGACCAATATTTTCCGCACTTGTTACTGCTTGACTGTATATCCAATTACAAATAATGGGAAAAATAAAAAAAGCAAAATTAGCACTTGACATTCTAAATTTTATTTTATATTTTATCATCAATCAATTTATGAGTAAAGGAATAACAATGAATTATCTTAATATAAATAGCAACATTAAGTTAAACTGGTGGTGGCGCTGGATGAATTCCATGTAGCTACTCACCATTTAACATTATTATGCAAGAATTTTAAAGGCTGTGGGTTGCTACAATCCACAGCCTTTTTTAATTATATAAATATTGAAAAAGGCTGGACTCTAAAAAATGAGACAGCCTTTTTTATTTTTGGACTTAAAAATTCCGGGGATAAAGATGGATTTAGCAAATTTATTTCACAACAAAATTCCGATGAAAACTTTTCACAAACAATTACTGGCAGATATGGATACGCCAGTTTCCAGCTATTTTAAATTGAATGGTCATTCAGATTCAGTGCTGCTCGAAAGTATGGAAGAAGATGGTCGTAATGGTCGCTATTCGATTATTGGACTGAAACCGCTGTTATCATTTATTCGATACCCCGATCGTACCGTGATTGGAAATCCGAACAGTGGGGAACAAAAAATTCTTCAGGGCAATCCATTCGATCATTTGAAAGCACTTTTAAGCTGCTTTAAATTTGAACAAACCGAACCTTATGAGTGCGGTTTCCTCTGTGGTTACTTCTGTTATGATGCGATTCGTTATATTGAAAACATCCCGGCTAATTCTGAAAATGATCTTCAACTTCCTGACATGCATTTAATCCTGCCATCAGAAGTCGTTATTTTTGATAATTTTACACATACACTTAAATTGTTGATTCACCTGGAAGATACAGGCAGCTCAAAAGCTCTGGAAAAAATTGCAATTCAAAAATTAGATTCGATGGTAGAAAAAATCTCTCATCACACACCAAAAATGAACGAAATTAATAAGTTGACACCGACTGCTATTCCGCGGTTAGAAGTGAATATTTCCAATGAAAATTATTTGCAAAGTGTTATCAAAGCTAAGGATTATATTCGCAATGGCGATATTTTCCAGGCAGTTCTGTCTCGTCGGTTTCAAACTGATATTCGTTGTGACACTTTTAATATTTATCGCATGTTACATTTGATTAATCCTTCTCCATATATGTATTATCTAAATTTTGATGATGTGAAGATTATTGGCTCATCGCCGGAGACAATGGTTAAAAACGATGGCAACAAAATTGTGGTTCGTCCCATCGCTGGCACTCGAAAACGGGATCATTCCAGCGAGGAAAACCAAAAAATTGCTGCTGGACTTTTGAAGGACGAAAAAGAGCTGGCAGAGCATGAGATGTTAGTGGACCTGGGTCGCAACGATGTGGGGCGAATTGCCCGCTATGGCTCTGTCAAACTGGATAGCTATAAGCAGGTAGAAAATTATTCCCACGTTATGCATATTGTTTCCACCGTGAGCGGTGAGCTACGGCAGCGATTCGATGCAGTGGATATTTTCAAAGCCTGTTTTCCAGCCGGCACAGTGAGTGGCGCGCCAAAAGTCCGTGCCATGGAGATCATCGATGAGCTTGAAAAGACCCGGCGGGGACCCTATGCTGGTGCTGTTGGCTACTTTGATTTTTGCGGACGAATGGATACCTGCATCACCATCCGAACCATTGTGGTAAAAGGAAAAACTGCTTACTGGCAGGCTGGCGGCGGTATCGTTGCCGATTCAGACCCGGCTTACGAATTTGAAGAAACCGAAAATAAAGCCAGTGCGTTGCTCAAGGCAATTTCATTGGCAGAGGAGGTCTATCATGATTTTAATGATTGATAATTATGATTCTTTTACTTACAACCTGGTACAATTCCTGGGATGCCTGGGACAGCAGATCGAGGTTTATCGAAATGACCGGGTTTCCATTGCAGAAATTGAAAAGCTGTCCCCGGACCGAATCGTTATCTCCCCGGGACCGGGCTGGCCCAATGATGCTGGTATCACCCTGGAGCTAATTGCCCACTTTTCGCCCCGGCTACCGATTTTGGGTGTTTGTTTGGGACACCAGGCGATTGCACAATCGTTTGGCAGTGAAATTGTGCTAGCGCCGGAGATGATGCACGGCAAAAGATCAAAAATATTTCATGGTGGCAATGGCATTTTCAAAAATGTTCCCAATCCATTTATCGCCGGAAGATATCACTCGCTGATGGTTGCCCCCGCCAGTCTGCCGTCAGCATTCAGGATTACAGCGAGAACTGAAGATGAAGTCATTATGGCAATAGAGCATAAAACAATTCCCACCATCGGCGTCCAGTTTCACCCGGAATCCATTCTAACCGATGATGGCATGTTAATTCTGGAAAACTTCCTGTATTTATAGCAAAGCTTTGGAGGATCAAAATGAACTATTCAACTATGTTAGAAAAGCTAATTAGTGGCAATTCCTTAGCGGAAAGAGAAGCTTATGATATGATGTGTCACATTTTGTCAGGGAACTACTCGGGAGAGCAAATAGCGGGATTTTTGACCGCACTCCGTTGCAAGGGAGAAAAGTTTGATGAGGTAGTTGGATTTGTGAAGGCGATGCAGGAATTTGCAGTGAAAATTGAGACTTCTAAAAATGTTGTCGATACCTGCGGAACTGGCGGCGATGGTGCGCAAACGTTTAACATTTCGACCACCGCAGCTTTTATTGCGGCCGGAGCCGGTGTGCCCATTGCCAAACATCACAATCGCTCGGTATCCAGCCGCTGTGGTAGTGCCGATGTGCTGGAAGCATTAGGTGTAGATATCAATATGTCACCTGACAAAGTGAAAACCGCAGTGGAAAAAATTGGCATTGGATTCTGTTTTGCGCCGCTATATCATCAATCCATGAAATACGCCGCACCGGTGCGAAAAGCGCTGGGAATTCGCACTGTTTTTAACATGCTGGGTCCATTGCTCAATCCATTTCTTTGCAAACGGCAGGTGATTGGCGTCTTTGCTCCTCATCTCACCGAGTTCTTCGCCAAAATCTTACAAAAATTGGGCAGCAAACACATCTTTATTGTTCACGGCGAAGATGGACTGGATGAATTTACACTCTGTGCCAAAACCAGAATCACCGAGCTGTCTAACGGTTCGATTAAAACACGATTTGTCGCTCCCGAAGATTTTGGATTCAAATATGCTTCTCCTGCCAGCCTGGTTGGCTGGGACCGGAAAAAAAATTCAAAAATTTTAAAAGACATCTTAAATGGCGAAACCGGTCCCAAAAGGGACGTGGCAGTTTTAAATGCCGCCCTGGCAATCGCCTGCTCCGATAAAGCAACATCGATAGATCAAGGAATTGCCCTGGCACAGCAGTCCATTGATTCGGGAGCTGCTATGAAGAAGCTGAATGAGATGGTGGAATTTTCTCAAACGGCAAACGTGAGACGTGAAATGTGACGGTCACATTTATGCTTTTTGGACAGACTAAAATAAAGGTCAACATACCATGATTCTGAAAAAAATCATCGCTAAAGTAAAACAGAGAATTAACGAGCAGAAAAAAAACTATCCGCTGGAATGGTTTCAGGAGCGAATTGGATTGGAGGGCAATTCTAATACTTTTAAACAAGCTTTGAGTCGTCCCGGAATACAAATCATCGCTGAGATAAAAAAAGCTTCTCCTTCGGCGGGAATTATTGCCGGGAAATTCGATACGGTTGCCATTGCGCGGGAATATGCTTTCGCTGGGGTTGCAGCGATTTCGGTTCTCACGGAGAGGGATTTTTTTCAGGGATCGCTGGATATTCTAAAAAATGTGCGACAAAATGTTGCCACACCGCTGTTGCGAAAGGATTTTATTATTGATCCCTATCAAATTTACCAGTCGAAATACTATGGCGCCGATTGTATTTTGTTGATCGCGGCGGTTCTTCCCGAAGCAGAGCTGGTAGATTTTCTGCAACTGGCGAAATCGCTGGGTATGAATGCGCTGGTAGAAATCCATGACGAATTGGAATTGGAAAAAGTACTTGCCACCGATGCTGAAATTATCGGTATCAATAACCGTGACTTGAAAACATTCAAGGTTGATGTCAATACCAGCCTTCGGTTGCGGCAAAAAATTTCGGCTGATAAAATTGTGGTGAGCGAAAGCGGTATTAAAAATCGCGCTCAAGTGATCGAGTTGGAAAAAGCCGGGATCGATGCTATTTTGATTGGGGAGACGCTGATGCGGGCGGATGATAAGAAAAAATGTGTTCAGAAGTTATTGTGTGATTAGCAATATCATTATACTAATTGTGAATTGTGAATGGTCAATTGATAATTGCTAACGGCTTAAAATTAATTAAATTATAAGGCCTACATTTTGA
>CBFDBN010000141.1:0-8564 GCA_965603055.1 uncultured bacterium
GAATTTTTGAATCTCTCGTCAGGAAATTATACGATCACACCTCAAAAAACTGGCGATCAAAAAAACGCTGTAACCGCTTATGATGCTTCTTATATACTTCGCCATTATGTCGGCTTAATGAATTTAACCCCCTACCAGAAAATTGCTGCCGATGTTTCAGGTAATGGGCAGGTGACGCCTTATGATGCAGCGCAAATCTTACTTTATTGCATAGGAGCGATTCCGACATTGCCAATTGGTCAGGATTGGACCTTTGTTCCACATGACTACCCAATTACTGAAACTACCTGGGCAACCTGTCCCCGTTATCGTTCCTATATGCCATTAAATTCCACCCAACTGGATCAAGACTACCTGGGAATTGTATATGGTGATGTGTCAGGGAACTGGTCTGGGTCGAATCAGAGTGGAGCAAGTGTTCTGACTGAGCTTAGTATCGAGAACATCGAACAGACCGATAACAAGAAATGGTTAGTTCCTATCACTATTCGATGTTTGGGAAATGCCTTTTCTGGAAAAATCAAATTATCATTCAATAATTCTGATTTAAAATTTCAATCTGGCACGCTTGCCAATTCTTGTTACGATGAAATCATGTTTGCCGCTCACGAACAAAATGAACAGTTATCCTTTGCCTTTGCATCGGCACAAACTCTAAATAATCAACAGATCAAGATCAATTTATTATTTGAAGAATTGAAGGCTGTAACTCCATCCACTTCTGATTTTAAAGTTGTCGATGTTACCATTGATGATAAAAATGCAACAGTGACAGTTGTTGAAAATGATTTACCCAATGAAATTCCAACGGATTGGCAATTGTGTCAGAACCATCCCAATCCGTTCAATCCAGAAACCAGCATTCGCTACCAGGTTCCAAAAATTGCACTGGTAAAAATTGAGGTTTTCAACCTGCTCGGTCAACGGATAAAAACACTGGTAAATGAGGAAAAAAGTCCTGGCACTTACCAGGTGATATGGAGTGGTCTGGATGACCAGGGCAAATCAGTAGTGAGTGGAATTTATCTTTATCGAATGCAGACCCAGAGCTTCAATCAGATGAAGCGAATGATTCTGTTGAGATAAGATTAAATATCTTAATATTGCCAGTCATCGTGAGCATTATCAATGCAAATATATAAATCGAAATATCATTTTGCACCTTCCTTTTGACTCACGATGACTGGACTATTATGATCAGTCTCGCTTCAAGCGAAAAATCTACCCTTCCAAAGGTTTAGAATTTTCAGAAAAATTTTTACCTGCCAATAATCAAGAAATTACAATTTCGACAAAATTTTCCTTGACATTCTCCTCAAAGAGTGCTACATTTCTAAAAATCGTAACACGAGATTAAAATTGGACTCCATCTTGGAGATGGAGTCCAATTTTTCGGAGAATGAAATATGAGCGAACTCATCCGTTTCGGTGTGTCCATCGAAAACAATCTACTCGAACAATTTGACCGACTCATTCAGCAACGCAACTACTCAAATCGTTCCGAAGCCATCCGTGATCTTATTCGCAACGAGCTGGTACAGCAAGAATGGAAGGATGAAGAATCTGAATCCATCGGTACTGTTACGATTATTTACGATCATCATGTGAGAGATTTAAACAATGTATTAACTTCGGTTCAACACAAATTTAACGAGCAAATCATTTCAACTATGCACGTGCACCTGGATCATCACAACTGCCTGGAAGTGTTGGCGGTCAGGGGAAAAACGAAAAATATTCGCCAGATTGCTGATCAACTTATTAGCATTAAGGGAGTGAAACATGGGAAGCTGGTGATGACGACTCGGGGGGAGCATGTTTAGTTTGAATAGGTAATTGGGTGATTAGGTAATGTGGTAATTGGGTAATTCGGTTCTGTGGAGAGTGATGATTGCTGGATCGATGGCGTTCTTTACAACTCTCCATCAAACCGCTAATCAACTTTATATTTCATAAGATTGTTAAAGAAGTCTTCTTAGCTAAATTAAAAAATTTTTTTTTAAATATGCGTAGAACGAAAATTAGGAAAGTAATACGGACAAAAATCATTTGGAGCCTGTAAATGAAAAAATTTTTGATTGTATTATTGATTATCAGTTTTGGTTGTATAACACAAATCTATGCCAAAGATAATCCTGTCGAGCCCGATTCGATTCGATATAAATTTGCACCAATCGTCGTCACCGGGCAGCGATATGAGATGGCGCAAAAAGATGTGGCAGCCAGCATTTCGATCATCTCTCCTGTGGAAATTCGGCAGACCAATCTAACAACCGTGGCTGATGCGATTTCATATTTGACTCCTGGTGTTTTTACAACCCGTCGATCAACAATGGGCTATGGTGTGGCAGAGTTGGCAGGTGGAAGTGTTACGATTCGAGGAATTGGCGGCAAGCCCAACTCACAGGTATTGATGCTCATCGATGGCAGACCCGATTTCCAGGGAATTTTCAGCCACCCCATTAACGACGCTTATTTATTGGACAACGTGGATCATATCGAAGTTCTCAGGGGACCGGCTTCTGCGGTATACGGAACGAATGCACTGGGTGGTGTTGTCAACATTATCACACGGGAGTTACCGACTTCTGGATTTGAAAATACGCTAAATATCGGTTATGGCAGCTATAATACCCAGCGGTACCGATTTCAACATGCCGGGAATATTGGCAGACTTCAATATTTCGCTGGAATTGGCTATCAAAAATCCGATGGGCATCGAGAAAATTCCAATTTTGAAGCGCAGAACTATGCGCTCAAAGTTGGATACCAGATCGATCCGCATTTCAATATCTGCTTCAACGGTAATATCACACCCTACGAATACCACGATCCCGGTCCACAGGGTGTTTTATTATCGGGGTATTTTGATTATGGCGATATCACTCGCAGTTCTATGGACTTAACGCTCAGCAACAAGTTTGCTAATACCGATGGGACAATCAAGCTTCATGGGAACTTTGGCAAACACAAGCTGTCCGATGGCTGGGATTCCGACGATCAGACCAATGGTTTGATTGCTTTTCAGAATTTTAATCTTCCTTATGAAATCAAAACAACGGTTGGATTTGATATTAAAAGATATGGCGGCACGGCACGATCGAACGGAAATAAATTGGGTACGTTTTTCAATGATGAGTACGCTGTATATCTTCACCTTCAAAAAATCCTGTTGAAAAAAGTTATCATGGGGGCAGGTATCCGATTTGAAGATAACTCCAACTTTGGGCAGGAATGGATTCCGAAATTTGGACTGGTTTATCATCCTGTTTCACAAACAGCATTGCGAGCTACAGTGGCGAAAGGTTTCCGCACTCCTTCGATTAAAGATCTGTTTTTATTTAAGCCAGCAAATAACGACCTGAAACCCGAGCGGCTGTGGAACTATGAGTTTGGCGTCAATCAGTCGATTAGCAAATTTTTATCGCTGGATATTTGTGGATTCTATTATGAAGGCAATCAATTGATTCAGATGATCATGATCGCGCCAGGGCAAATGCAGAACCAGAATATCGGCTCCAACAAAGCAAGAGGTTTCGAGGTCGCATTACAAGCGAATCCGATAACCAATCTTAGCGCAAACATCTCTTATTCCTATCTCGATTCCGATGAAATCATTCCCTTTTCACCCAATAAATTTAACTTCATGGTGAATTATAAACTCAGGGGATTGAACCTCTCAATTTACGGCGAGCATATTCTTGATCTTTACACCAGCTATCAATTGAACCAGATGCCGCCAAAAACGACCATCGAAAAATTATCGAGCTACACACTGGTTAATATGAAAATAAATTATCACTTGATAGAAAACCTGCAATTGTCAGCGGGCATCGAAAATTTGCTGGACGAATCTTATGAAATATTAAGAGGTTATCCCATGCCAGGGAGAACGGTTTTTAGTAATTTATCATTCAATTTTTAAGTTCAATTTCTGATTGTGAAGCGGAGTGATGGAGTAATGGAATCTAAGAATCCAATACTCCATTAAGCGTAATAGTTCACCAGCACGGCAAATCCTTGTTTTGATCTCAGAATAAAGATTAACGATTTACGATTTTAGAAGTATTTTTGATTAATAGATTTGACTAATGAAAATCAAAACCCAACAAATCACGCTAATCGCACTCTTCATTGCATTATGTATTCTTGTTCCATTTTTATTTCACCTGGTGGGCCTGGGGAAAATGTTTTTACCCATGTTTTTGCCGATTCTTTTGGCTGGATTTATCATCGAATTTCCTGCTGCGATACTGGTCGGATTACTGGGTCCCTGGATTTCTGCTCTTACGACAGGTATGCCCCCACTTTTTCCGACTGCCCTTTCCATGAGTATCGAAGGATTGGTGACATCGGGGCTGGCATCTTATCTCTATCATAAAATGCAAATTCGATTCTGGATCGGGCTAATCGTTGCCATCATTGCCCAGCGGTTGGCACGGATAGTCATGTTGTTACTCATCCTCCCGCTATTCGGCTTACCAGCGAAAGCGCTTTCAATTGCCGATTTCGTTTATTCACTGCCAGGTGTTTTATTGCAACTTTTATTAACGCCAATTATCCTTTTTATGTTGTGGAAATCAAAAATTATCGAACAACAATCATGAAAGAGAATATATTAACCCGACACCACTTTAATGGTCTGGCTGACGAATGGCAAGCAAAACAGACTGCTGAGGAAAAGAAAATTCAATATCTTCTCTCAAAACTGGATTGGAAATATTGTGATAGGATTGTTGACATCGGCTGTGGGACTGGTGTCCTTTTTCCGTTTTTAGAGAAAGTGAGCCGAGGTCGAAAAAACATTTTTGCCATGGATTTTGCTGAGTACATGGCTCACGAAGCGGCTCAAAAAAAATACCCCTCTATAAAGGTCCTTTGTGGGTGTGCGAGATATTTGCCTTTTCCCGATAATTCAGTCGATCGGGTAATTGCATTCAATATGTTTCCTCATATTCAGGGGAAAAAATTGGCTTTGAAAGAATGTTGGAGAGTGCTTAAATCAAATGGTGAATTAGCAATCCTTCACACCCATAGCAGCGCGGAAATAAATGCCATTCATGACGAAATTGGGGGGACGGTCAAAAATCATAAGCTGCCGCCGGGCAAGCAAATGTGTCGGATGCTGGAATCGGCTGGTTTTGATATTAAACAAGCCGTAGATCGGGCTGGGGAGTACTTTTTGAATGGGATAAAAATTTAGCTACTTTTCTTGCTGTTTTGCTGCGCTGCTGTTTATGCCTCAACTGTTTCGAGATTTATTTCAGGCTTTCTTTCCTCGCAATTTTTTTCCATTGTTCGATCAAATCTTCAACTTAAGCCAACAATTATTGCATGGATGCTCATCAGTTTCGGGGCTATTACTTTTTTACCTCTCCTGGGTGCTCAACTGGTGATATTACTTAAACCATACGGACAAAAAGCGAAAGACATCCTTATTGGAAAGGGAGAAAATTGGCGGGATAAAACTCATTTCCGATCCGCTTTTGCCTGGCTTCAAAACAAAAGCCATTGCCAAGCTCCAGTAGAAATTCCTGAATATGATCCAATAGCGCAGTTTCCAGATCGGACTCACTGTATTTTGGTCTTTCTTCAAGACCGGTAAATTCCAAAATGTAAGGATCACGAATTGTATCTGAAATATCAAACTCCACATTTTGATTCTGGATGTCCTTCAACAAACCTGCTTTATCAGTTGAAAGCCCGGTCCTTTCAAAAAGCAAACAAAATTGTCTTATGTAGCAAGCAAAATTATGAACTATTGAGATGTATTTATTGTTAAATCCTGTAATATAAAGCACAGTTAATGAAGAAAGCCTTATTTCAGACTCTTTTACTTGACGAACAATAGCTCTTTTCAAATTAGCTTCTGCTGTTTAAACAAGAATTTTATTTATGAAACATTCGATCTACGGAATTAAATATATCATTAACCATCAAATCTTCAAGAAAAGCACGCCTCTTATTTGCGGATTGGTTATACATAATAAGTGTAATTTACAATGCCGTCACTGCCGAGTCGCCAGTCGTGGGACAAAATATATAAGTTTTGAAGAAACAATTGCTGCAATTAATTCATTTTACAATGAAGGCGGTCGTACTCTTTATATAGAAGGTGGTGAACCGTTTATCTGGCATGATGGACAATTTAATCTCGATGATATTGTTGATTATTCGCATAAGGTTGGATTTTTCACAACTATTATTTATACCAACGGCACAATTCCATTAAAAACATCAGCCGACACTGTATTTGTTAGTATCGATGGACTTCAAAAAACGCATGATTTTTTACGTGGGAAAACATTTGATAGAATAATAAAAAATATTCAAGAATCAACGCATCCTTCTTTATACATCAATTACACAATCAACAATTATAATAAAGCTGAAATACAAGATTTTTGTGAATATGTTAATGGAATAGATCAAATACAGGGTATATTTTTTTATTTCCATACACCATATTATGGCTATGATGATTTATATATCGAGGCTGATGAAAGAAATGAAATTTTAACGAGGATGTTGAATTTCAAAAAGAACTATAAAATATTGAATTCACGAGCCGGCATAAAATCAGCAATCAGAAATGACTGGAAGCGACCATTGGATATCTGTTATATTTATGAACAGGGAAAGATCTATAAATGTTGCAGGACGCCAGGGAATCCTGAATTATGCCAGAACTGTGGATATTTGAGTTATGCTGAAATACATCAAACTTTAAAATTGAAGCCATCAGCTATTTTAAGCGCACTAAAGTATTTTTGAGATGAAAAAATTATTTAAGAGAATCCTTATCGCATTATTATGTTTACCGATCATATTACTTGGGAGTCAGCATAAGGGATTAGATTATAACTTCATTCAAAACAATAACTATTATTCATTTCGAGGCAGTTTTATCGTAAAAGCTGAATTTGATTGTTTGATTAATGTGATTTTTGATTTTGAACATATATCAAAATATACATCAGGTGCTAAATCGATTGAAATAACCCGGCAGGGAGAAAATTGGTATGAGGTAACTTATACTTATCGAAAGCTAATCATTTTTGAAAATCAGTCAACCTGGCGAAGAACCCTGAAACAGAATGAAGGTAACGTTATTTTTGAAATGATATCCAGCAAGAATAATCTGAATATTATACCCGATGTGCTATCTTCAACAGGATATTACCAGGTTAAACCTGAAAAAGAATGTCATCGGGTAGAATATTTTCAAGAGTGTAAGCTTAAACCGGGTATTCTAAAAAATACTTATATTAACCAGGCGAAAAAAGGAGCAATAAAATTTTTACGAGAGTTTAAAGAATACATTGAAAGAACTTGTGATTAATCTGATTCTGAAACAATCTGAATATCCACAAAATGGGAGAAATTGTCATTTCGAGTGAAGCGAGAAATCTGGTTAACGAACTGATAATCTAAGATATACAGATTTCTCACTCCATCCGCCCTTGACAATTAGCGTCAACTTAAGAAATTCTGTATGATTTTGATGACTTCCCTACAAATTATCAGTACGAACTTAAGTTTATCCACTGGCATTTGGCGGATTCCGTTCGAAATGACGGCTATATTTCAATTTTGCAGAAGTCTAAAAACAATCGAATGGGGAATTTCAATGCTTGAAAATTATATCAGGGGGAAATTTAGCAAATTACTTATTGGAGAGAGTGAAATTGCATTAAAAAATAGCATCCCTTCGTTCGAGGAATTAAACCGAAAATTCCAGGATATCGATGAATTAGGGATTTATCTTCATATTCCTTTCTGTGAGCAAATCTGCCCTTACTGTCCATATAACAAAGAGATTTATCATCCTGACCTCGCAAGAAGGTATACCAATGCCGTTAAAAAAGAGATCGACTTTTATGCTGACATTGTTGGAAACAGACCGGTAACTTCGTTTTACATTGGCGGTGGCACTCCGACAACAATGCTTCATAACGGCCTTGAAAATATGTTGGAATATATCTTTGCTTGTTTTAATATGCAGTGCGAAATACATTTAGAAAGCCATCCCGATCATTTAAGCTCGGACAATCTTAATACCATTACATCCCTGGGCGTGAAAAATCTAAGCATTGGAGTGGAGGCATTGCAAGACCGCCATCTGGTCACTCTCAAAAGGCCTTATGCTGCAGATGAAGTGAAGGAAACAGTCGATCGAGTTGTTAAAAAGAACTTTAAATGTGTCAATCTGGACTTCATTTTTGCATTACCAGACCAGACTTATAACGAGATAGAGCAAGCCGGACAAACATTAGCTGAGATGGGTGTAGACCAGGTTGCAGCTTATCCGCTGTTTAGATTCCCTTATACCAAAATGGGAAGCGATGGCAAAGAAAGTATCTTTAAAATCTCCACAATATTTAAGAGAAGAAAAATGCTTGGTATTTTGGAAGATATATTTTACGATGCCGGCTTTGAAAGATCATCTGTTTGGGCGTTCACAAAGAAAGGAATTCCAAAGTACTGTTCAGTAACAGTGCCGCTTTATATTGGGCTTGGTGCAAGTGGAGGCTCTTACCTGAAGGATATTTTTTACCTTAACA
>CBFDBN010000142.1:0-8513 GCA_965603055.1 uncultured bacterium
ACGCTCTTCGCCCCACATCCTACAACAACATATTCTTTTACTCACCTACAAAAAACGCTACTGATACAACTTCTGAAACAACTGCACATCTTCCCAGGTGCTTCGTTTTAAACCTGCGTTTCGAAGCAATGCTGCCGGGTGATAAGTTACCACAGCCTGTGCTTCAGATACCTGGTAAATCTTACCTCGCAAACTTGCGATTGACCCATCAGTTTTTAGCAATACTCTGGCAGCAATCCTTCCCAAAATCAAAATAAATTTCGGTTTAATAATTTCAAACTGGCGCTTTAAAATAAAATTACAGGCATTACATTCCTCTGGCAACGGATCTCGATTCTGCGGTGGACGGCATTTGACAACATTGGTAATAAAAACCTTATCACGAGACAATTGAATCGCATTCAAAATTTTATCCAACAATTGCCCAGCTTTTCCAACAAACGGCTTTCCCTCACGATCTTCATGAAATCCTGGCGCCTCGCCGATTAACATGATTTTTGAATCAGGGTTGCCGCCGCCAAAAACAAGCTTCGTTCGATTTTTCGCTAACTCGCACTTCTGACAATCTTTTATTTCATAATATAACTTAATTAACTGCTCTCTGTTTTGTTTTTGTTCAACTGGCATTGCTGCTATTTTACGAGGATCATAATCTAAATAAATATCTTCACCATAAAGGTCTCGCTGGCTATAAAGATAGCTCTTTAGTTCATCTAAAAGATTTGTAATACCAGCTTGAATTGAAGATTCCATAATCAGCTTTTTTTATATATACCAGTCATTTAATTGATTTGACAATACTTTTAACTAAATTTCATAATTCAACAACTGAACAACTTTATCAAGAATCATGACTGCTACTTCTCGTTTACTCATCAAAGGAAATTTCTCTGCATTTCCTCTGGCATCAATCATCGTCACAATATTGGTATCGCCCCCAAATCCAGCCCCCTGTTCCAGGGGATTATTCAAAACAATTAAATCCAGATTCTTTTCAACTAATTTTCGTTTTGCATTCTCTAATTCATTTTCGGTTTCAACAGCAAAACCAACTAATATCTTATCACCCTTTTTATTGCTAATTTCTTTTAAAATATCTTTAGTCTTCAACAAATTAATTGATGATACCTGACCAGTCTTTTTGATTTTATGGTCGAAAAAAGTTTCCGGTTTAAAATCAGCCACAGCCGCCGCCATAATGATAATATCCTGGTTTACTGCTTTCTGAATCACAGCTTCAGCCATCTGGTCGCTGGTTTGAACCGGCTTGTATTTTACAACATCAGGTGGTGTGAGATTATTTGGCCCACTAACCAGGGTAACCTCTGCTCCTTTTAATGCCGCAGCTTCGGCAACTGCGAAGCCCATCTTGCCAGATGAGTAATTGGTAATAAATCGAACCGGGTCTAAAGGCTCCTCTGTCCTGCCTGCTGTTACGAGCACCTTTTTTCCGCTCAATTCATTCGTACTTAGCAGCACCGTTTTCAATTGATTAATGATATGAAACGAATCTGCCAGCCTGCCCCAGCCAATTTCACCACAGGCTAATTCACCCACTTCCGATTGGACAAAATAATGCCCTACCTGCTTTAATTTTTCCACATTTTGCTGGTAAAGGGAGTTGGCATACATTTCTTTATTCATTGCCGGACAAAAGATCACTGGTGCCGTTGTCGCCATTACCAGGGTTGTTAGCAAATTATCCGCAATCCCTGATGCAATTTTTCCAATGGTATTGGCAGTAGCCGGACAGATCAGGACAACATCTGCCCATCTTGCAGTTTCGATGTGAACAGTTGAAGTCGAGTAATCTTCGCCAAACATTTGTGTCAGAACGGGATTCTCAGACAATGTCGCAAGCGTCAATGGCATTATAAATTCCATGGCGGCTTTGGTCATAACGACTTGAACTTCTGCATGATTTCTTTTCAACTCTCTAATCATTTCGCAGGCTTTATAAGCTGCAATTCCACCGGTGACGCCAACCAATATTTTTTTTTCAAAGAACATTCTTAATTTTCAAGCTCTTCAATATTTTGTTGAATCCCATAATCCCACTTAATCTTGCCTGTCAGCATTTCCTGGATAGCGATTTCAGTGGGCTTGGGCAGCTTAATAATTTTTCGCGTTACTTCTTCCTGATTTTCCATTTCTTCTTCATCTTCATCATAATCGTCCATTGATTCATCCATCTCTGTCTCAATATCAATCAGGCTTTTTTGTTCTTCGTTTATCTGCCTGGCTCTTTTTGCGATGATTATTATTGCTTCATAAAGGTTACCGCTTAATTTTTCTAATTCACTTAACGGAATAGTGCTGGACATAGTTTTGAACCTCCTGGGAATTTATATTAGATTTCTTCAAATTAACTGATACAATCAAATGAATTTCAAACATCAATATTCAAATACAAAAACAGGTTAAAACTCGTTAACGATTCAAATTGAAATCTTCGACAAGTCTAACCACCTGTTCAACCGTTGCATCCAATTTATCATTAATCACCACATAATCAAACTGCTTCGCTTGCTCCATCTCCATCGGAATACGTTCAAGTCGCTTGTTAATTTCGTATTCTGAATCCGTTTCTCGATTCCGCAATCTCTCAATAAGTTTTTTGATAGATGGTGGCGCTATAAAAATCGTAAGCGTCCTATCACCATAATTTCGGGCTATTTGAAAAGCACCGTTAACATCAATATCTAAAAGAACATATTTTCCTTCATTAATACACTTTTCAATATAATTTTCTGGCGTTCCGTAAAGATAGCCGTGGACATTTTCATATTCTAAAAATGAATTATTGTCAATATCTTGACGAAATTGTTTTTCAGTCAAGAAAAAATAATCTCTTCCATCAATCTCTCCCAAACGAGGTTTTCTCGTTGTCGCAGAGATCGAATAGACATACTGTTCGGGATACTTTTCTAAAATTTTTTGAATAATTGAGGTCTTACCACCTCCCGAGGGTGAAGAAATTATAACTAATAATCCTTTCATCTAATAATTCTATTGACTACTCGTCTTCCAATTGAATCTTTCTATTCGACAATTTTTGAATACGATGAACTATTGTGTCAGGCAAATTCGTTGATAAAATGATATGATCGCTATTGGTGACAATTACCGATTTTGTCTTTTTTCCCATAGTAGCATCAATTAATTTGCCATTTTCTCGAGCGCTATTAATCATTTTTTTTATCGGGCTTGAGTTGGGGGAGATAATCGAAACAACTTTCTCCAGGTTCACATAATTTGTATACCCGATACTGATCATCATTCTTTTTTTTCCATTATATTAAATGAGTTACATTCAGAACAGTTTTTTGTATCAAGAAACAACGTCCAACAGTAGGGCATAGGTGTAGAGCGAATAAGCATGTTTTTTTTTACGCACCACGCCCAACTCCCTACAATCTAGACTTTCTTTCACTAACTGTCGGTTCAAGACAAAACTTTAATCAGCAAACACAGCCAAAAAACTACTCAATATTCTGCACCTGTTCCCTTATTTTTTCGACTTCTTCTTTAATCTCTACCACCAGGTGTGCAATGTCCGCATGATTGGCTTTGGCTCCAATGGTATTCGCTTCCCTTGTCATTTCTTGTAGCAGGAAATTTAATTTTCTACCTCCGCCGTCTTCTGAATTCATGATTTCTAAAAACACCTTATTATGACTTCTAAATCGGACACATTCCTCAGTCACATCGATCCGATTAATCATCAACGCGATCTCCGTCTCCAATCGAAATTCGTCTACACCTTCAATTGTTAAAATCTCCTCAACTCGTTGATGAAGTTTTTCTAATTCTTCGCCGGTCCGGCTTTCAGAAATTTTTTCTATCTGATCGATCCGATTATTCAGGGACTCAATTCTACCACCCAGGTCATTGGCGAGTTCCAGCCCTTCTCGCTTCCTCATCTCCTGTAAATTTTCCAGCGCAATTTTCAGCGTATTTTCAATCGATTTCCAGGTTGTTTCATTGGCTCCATTATTATCTTCATAAGAAATAATATCTGGAAATTGTAATAGATGCTCTAATTTGACTCGTCCCCGAATTTTAAACTCTTTTTTTAATTGGTTAATCAGTTTCCAGTATATCTTTGCTGGTTCACGATTAATGCCCAATCCATTCCCATTCTCTTCATTATTCTCTTTCAAACCCACAAAAATATTAATGCGCCCCCTGCTTACATAATTTCGCACGATGTTTTTGACTTCCTGCTCATAATGAAAATAACTTTTGGGAAGCTTCATCTGTACATCCAGGAATCGATTGTTTACAGAACGAACCTCAGCGAAAACCTCACAGTCACCATTCCTCACCTCTCCACGTCCATAACCCGTCATGCTAGCTATCATATTTTAACCATTACCAGTAATCAATAATAAATAAGAAATTAAATCAGTCTCAAGTATACAAATTTTTTTTGAAATTGTCAAATATTTTTTTTAGTTTTTTCTTTTTTTTTTAAATAGTTATCCCCCCTTGATAAATAAAAAGGTCTTATTCAAGACCTTTCTATTGACCAATTCAATGAGATAACGAATAATGAACTCGGATTTCGCTATTCACGATTCAACATTCATTACTCAAATTTATAAATTTTATTGATGTTGTGAACTAAATACCTAACCTGGATGAGCCAGAACCAATAGCGAAATAGAACGCGGATAACGCTGATCTTCGCGGATTTTTTTAGTTTTTGTCAGCGTAAATCCGCGTCATCAGTGTCATGGCGATCTATAAAATCTTTGTTCGTTGGACAAGAAGTTCACTTTTTAGGTACTGAACAACTCATCTAAATCCAAATACAGGCATTACTTTCGTTTAAACTTTTTCTCTTCAAGTGTCAAAATTACCGAAACTCGATGCGTATCCCCCAAATCCTGGTGACTGAGAAATGCATAGTCAACATTCAGACGGGGCAATTTAATACCGACTCCAGCCGTAAATCGCCCGGTATCTAATCCCAATCGAAAGGCAAACAAATTTTTTAATCGATATTCAGCACCAAAATGGAGATCGAAACTGACCCTGCCTAAATTGTACTGGGCAGAATAACGCCGATTTTCAAATCGAATATCCATATCAAAAGCCGGGATAATCTGTCCGGCAATTTTTGATGACTCCCAGATATAAGCGACGCCAATTTTTGAGGTCGGCGTAATCGCTTCCTGTCTGCCAGTATCCCAGACCAGCAACGTTGTGGTAATATCCTGTAAATTTGCACCCACATTTAAATTCGGATAGGGTTGCCATAAACAGGCGAAGTCAAATCCCATGCCCCAGGCAGAATTCTCCCCGATTCCTTTTCTCAATACTTTTACATTTCCGCCGTAATAGAAATTATCTCGCCGCCTGGTGCCATAGCTTAAATAGACTGCATATTCTGCTGAGTTAAAGTAAAATACCTGGTTGGGATCAATTCGTTCTTTTTCATCGATGACGCCATTTCCTTCGCCGGCGTCACCAGTATTGGGGATGCCATCTATGCCATAATCAAGCAATGCATTCTCCGTGTTGGGAATATCATCAACCGCTAATCGAATAAAAGATAACGAAATACCGCTGCTTTTTCCCATGGGAAGCGCAATCCCACCATAGTTGTAATTAACAATGCTGGCGAAACGCTCGGCATACATACCTGCCAGTTGGGGATAATTAATAGTGGCTAATGCCGACGGGTTCCAGTACCCGGCGGTTACATCTTTAGATACAGCAACAAACGTTCCCCCCATCCCTAATGCCCTGGCACCGACCCCGCTTGATAAAAACTCGCCGGCATATTTTGCTTTAACAATTTTTCCACCGTATCCATTGTTTATGAATAAAGGATTTAGCAGCACCAGTCCCAAGATGATTTTCAGCATCCGCATAATTCACTTCTCTCTAATTATTTTTTTCAATTCATTCAGTTTATTCAATGCTTCAATTGGCGTTAGTGAATCAATTTCCAGCTTTTCTATTTCCCTGGCGAGTTTTTGTTCCCGTTTCGCAAAGAAATCCATTTGGGAAGCATTTTCATCCTTTTTTTTATAATTATAATGACGAGCTAAGCGGGGCATATCATTGGGCGTTAATTCATCAGCTTCGAGATTTGACAGCACTTCCTTTGCCCGCTCGATAACATTCGGTGGTAAACCCGCCAGTTGGGCGACCTGAATGCCATAGCTATGATCACAGCCGCCAGGAACAATCTTGCGGATAAAAATAACCTTGTCTCCCCATTCCTTGACCGCTACATTGTAGTTTTTTACACGTGGCAAGATCAACTCAAGTTCCGTTAATTCATGGTAATGAGTTGCGAACAAAGTTTTGGCAGCCACACTGGAAGTATTGTGCAAAAATTCTGTAACAGACCAGGCAATCGACAATCCATCGAAAGTACTGGTGCCGCGCCCGATCTCATCGAGTAAAATTAAACTTTTCGGCGTAGCATTGTTTAAAATATTTGCTGTCTCGTTCATCTCCATCAAAAAGGTGCTCTCCCCGCCGGCAAGGTTGTCGGAAGCGCCAACACGGGTAAAAATTTTATCCACCATTCCGATTTTTGCCGAGCTGGTCGGTACAAAGCTCCCGATCTGTGCCAGCAGGACGATTAATCCAACCTGGCGAAGATAGGTTGATTTGCCCGCCATATTAGGCCCGGTGATGATTGAGATCTGGTCAGTGGAATTATTTAAATAAACATCATTGGGGACGAACGATTCTCCAGCCGGGAGCAATTTTTCAACTACTGGATGCCTTCCATCTTTGATTTCAATTTCGTTATCAGTTGTAATTGTCGGCTTACAGTAATTGTTATCCCGTGCAACTTGTGAAAAATTCAACAGGCAGTCCAATTCACCCAACATGGTCGCATTCTGTTGTATTTCTTTTACATTGCTGGCAACCATTTGCCTGACCTTGTCGAATAGTTCATATTCCAAACTGACAATTTTCTCCTCAGCACCAAGAACCTGCTCTTCATATTCCTTGAGCTGGGGTGTAATAAATCGTTCTGCGTTTACTAAAGTCTGTTTTCGAATATAATCATCCGGGACTTTCGCCAGGTGCGGTTTGGTGACCTCGATATAATAGCCAAATACCTTATTATAACTGACTTTAAGCGATGGAATACCGGTCCGTTCTCGTTCGGAATTCTGTAGTCGAGCGATCCAATCTTTACCAGAATAGGCAATTTCTCGTAAATTATCCAATTCAGAATTAAAACCACGACGAATGATTCCACCTTCCGTTGTCGCCAACGGCGGCTCATCCACGATGGCTTTTTCGATCTCATCAACTACATCGGTTAACTCATGCAGGTTTTCCCTGATTTTCTTTGCGTAAGCGGATTCTGTTGTTTCAAGCTGTGAATGAAAATCAGGAATGAGCTTAAGGGCAGATTTCAATGATATTAGATCTCGGGCATTGGCTCTGCCAGTGGTTATTTTTGAAACCAGTCGCTCTAAATCACCGATATCACTTAAAAGTTCTCTCAAATCGTTTCGAGTTCGATCAGTTTGAAAAAATTCATCGACAGCATCCAGTCTTAATTTGATCGGCTGTTCCTGGTTGAGCGGATTGAGCAGCCAATTCACCAATCGTCTTCCCCCCATGGCGGTTTTGGTTTGGTCCAGCACCGAAATCAACGTGCCCCGGTTGTCCCGCTGGCTAAGCGATTGAACCAATTCCAGGTTTTTCTGGGTGGTTGGATCCACGGTCATATAATCCGAATTGTAGCGTCTTCTCAGTTGCGTGATATGTCCCAGGTCGCTCTTCTGATTTTCTTTGAGATAATTGAGCACCGCTCCAGCCGCAGCGATTCCTGCATCCAGATCTTCACAGCCAAAACCTTTTAAGGAAGCGATTTTAAAATGTTCAGTTATAATTTCATAACCATAATCACGGTTGAAAATCCAATCTTCTCGACTGGTGAAAAAGATATTATGATCAACATTTAAATTTTTGGTGATATAAGATAATTGTGTTTCTGCAATGATAATTTCAGAGGGATGCAATGAGAGCACCTGCTCCCTTAATTTTTCCCTGGGAAATTCAGATACAAAAAATTCACCGGTGGTAACATCTGCGGCAGCCAATCCACAACTATCCCTATTAAATGCCAGTGCAGCTAGGTAATTATTTCGATTGGAAACCAATAGCTCATCCGAAAAAGTCGTTCCTGGCGTAACAATCTCAACCACATCACGGCGCACAATGGTTTTTGCTTTTTTGGGATCCTCGACCTGCTCACAGATCGCTACTCGATAACCAGCTTTGATCATTTTGGTGAGGTAATTATCCACTGCGTGATAGGGGAAGCCAGCTAATGGAACTTTGGCAGCTTTGCCATGGGCTCGAGATGTCAATGTAATACCCAGCACTTGCGATGCAGTTTTGGCATCATCATAAAACATCTCATAAAAATCGCCCATGCGGAAAAACAAGATGGCGTTTTTATGTTTGGCTTTAATGGATAAATATTGCTCCATTAAGGGTGTTGTGGATGAGCTGTTTTTCAT
>CBFDBN010000143.1:0-8493 GCA_965603055.1 uncultured bacterium
CAGATGGATCTGTGCCTGCCATACCATCAAGTCCAACATCTTCACCTGGATCTAAGAGTCCGTTTCTAATTCCATGGACTGCTTTGTCTTCGCTGTTTAACTTGCCGTTCGGTATCACATCTTCTGATATTTCACCTATATCAAAATGAATTATACCCTGGTTGCCACTAATCGTAACTTCAACATATTGAAAAGAAGATAGCTGAGATTGAAAATCTTCAGGAATAAACATCATAATACCATACCACGATTCGAGTGCCGAAAAATTTCCAGAATCGTTTGGTGAAAAGGATAGATCCATTACATGGGTTATAAATGGACCATCTGGACTAATTTTCAGGGAAGGCCAGATTTCATTTAATTGACATTGTTCATAGGGATTATACCAGGTCAGGCTTCCCCGGGATAATAAATTCTTGCCAGAAGGTTCTGGTATCGAACATGGATTCCAATTATTCCTGACGATTGAAATGTCAGATTTTGGTATGTCGTCATAATCGCCAGGCTGTGTTGATGGTTTGTTTTCACATCCATAAACAAAGAGAATGATGGAAATTAACAGATAAATAAAATATTTCGGTCGCATTGGACTTCCTCCTCATTTTTGGTCTTTTTGAAGATTTATTAATTTAACTCTTTTTACAAATGAATTGTTTCTTATTTGAGCGACTGAAATATCTACCATCGAAAGAATATTGCCAACTATTTCTGGAATGATAAGGAGCAGAAACAGGATGAGGTTTACCAGTGGCGGGTGTTGCCGATTTTTGGGGTGGAGTATGAGTTTTAAATAAGGGATCAATTTTCTTGTCGGAGTTGGAATTCTGGAGTATTGGATTAATAAGGGATTGATGGAGTAATGATTAATATTGTTGGTCTTTTATCCATTACTCCATCTTTCCAGCACTTCATTGCTACCTTACTCCAACTATTTTAACTCTCCCGCTTTTGCTTTTTGGTAGATTCGGTTCGCGACAAAATAATAAACCACCAATCCCACACCAGCTAAGAAAAACATCCCGCCGATGGTGATCTCTTCAGTCATATCATAAGGAACAAGCTGTCCAATAAAAACCGCCAGCCCGATTCCAATCAACACAAATCCCCATTTCAGTGATGAAGGCACCTTCCCTTCAAACCGGTCAAAATATAGAAATTTCATATCCTCATTCACCACACCTTTTTCAATCGCCAGACGTCTGACTCGATTATCAGAGAAGATTTTTATAATTACAGCGAAAACGATAAATAATGTTACGGGTACTATTTCATCAAACATGGCTTCCTCCTTGAATTCAAAATTATTCAGCTCACTATTTTTTGTTTCTAATTAATCAGACAGATGAGTTGGGAAAATGTTGCATCTTTTGTTAGTATTTTTGTAATTATGGTAATTGGTAATTGGGGTGATTGAATTATTAGGTAAATGGGTGAATGGAAAAATGTGTAGATGGATTGATAAGTTGCTTGAAGCCTTATTACTCAATTCCCCATAAAAACCCATTAACCCATATACTCATTTTCTCTCAATAAAATGCAACTATTTCCGTTTAAAATTGTCTTATATAATATGAAAGACTCCCAAGCCCTGGTTGAAAAAATCCTGTCTGGCAATACCGAAGAATTTGAGACACTTATTGAACAATACCAGCGATTGGTGAGTCATATCGTATTTAGAATGATTTCAAAGGAAGCAAATCGGGAAGATATATGCCAGGATGTTTTTATCCAGGTTTTTCAGAATTTGGGCAATTTTAAGTTTGAGTCGAAGCTATCGACCTGGATTGCCAGGATTGCTTATAACCGTTGTATCAATTATTTAGAGAAGAAAAAGACACCGCTGTTCGATGATCTTTCTCCTGCGGAAGAGTCTATCGAAACACAATCTGGTAATAGTTTTGCGCCGGACACATTTACAGAGCATCAAGATCGATCGTCTCGACTGCAGGTTGAAATCGACAAATTACCAGTTCAGTTTCGGACGATTCTAACGCTATTTCATCTTGACGAAATGAAGTACCATGAAATTGCTGAAATTTTAGAGTTACCCGAAGGCACAGTGAAAAGCTATCTTTTTCGTGCCCGCAAGCTTTTGAAACAGAGATTGACGGCAAAATACAAACCGGAGGAATTACTGCAATGACACATCTTACAGATGAGGAATTACAGAATTATTTGGATGGGAATATTTCCCACAATCAGGTATCAATTTTTAAACAGCATATTGAAAGTTGCGAAAAGTGTCAATCGGAATTGGCGCAATACCAGAGTCTGTACGTTGAATTAAAAAAAGAAGATGTGGCATTCAATCTCTCGCCGGATTTTGCCAATGCCGTCATGAAATCCATTCAGGCAGGGGCAAAGAAAGCCTTGCTGGCTCGTTTGTGGAATGTATTATTGCCAGTTATCGGAATTGCGGTTGGTATTGGCGTGATGATTTATTATATCGATTTTAAGCCATTCATGAAAGTTTTTGCAGATAGTTTAAATCCGGGCAGGTATTTTGATAGCGCGGTGTTATCCGAGCTGAACCACGTATTGGCGAAGTTGAACGTGAATTTGAATATCATTGTTTTTGCGGGATTGAGTTTGTTAGCGGTGATTCTGATTGATCATTTGATCTCGCGACATAAGGAAAAATTGTTTTCTTACTTGAGGATGCTGCCGGTCTTATGTTATATTTTTACATGATTTAAATAAAGGTTACAGAAATAGTCGGGATCCCTGTCGTTTTGGAAAATTTAGTTACATCTTCGTACTTCGTACCAATACTGACAGAGAAATATCGGAAATCCGTAGAATTCGCAATTGCAAGAGATGAATCAGCTACAACGCCATACTACAAATAGCGGCATCAAATGTGTTCTTACCGAAAGTTAACAGAGCATCTTCATCAGTTGCATCCCTAACAAAATATTTAATTCGAACAGCATTTTTAATTGTGCGTTTTCGAGCAAATTCAACCATCTATTCCGAAAAATCGAATGCGACAACATCTGCGCTCATCCCAGAATGCGGCGTTCTGGTTCCACGCTTTCCTCACCTGTTTGTTTGCAGATTTTAAATCAATAGGCTTCATATTTTTTGTAAACTGAAAGTTAAAATAAAGGAGTGTTGGAGTGATCCGAAGTCCTCCAAAATAATCCACTACGAGGTGTCGATGCAGTGCCATTGGATCATACTTATGTCGGTGGCTGAATGTGCCTGAACCGTCACCATCTTTTTTACAAAGACCTTAACAACGATGGAACAAAAGAAGTGGTAAACGAGATAAACGGCACCTGGAATAGAGTAACTGTCTGGAATACCAACGGCGAGGCATTGTATGATGTGAATTTTGGACCCGGCGGCCGCATCCCGGCTGTAAATATTAACGATCTCGAAATCTGCGACATCAACGCTAACGGAAAAAAGGAGATCCTTGCCGCCACATTTAAGGGCGATGTAATTGCATTCGATCACTAGTACAGCAGGATATGGTCGCTTCAATTGCCGTCAGTACCAATGCTATTAAAATGTGTCTCACCGTGTTATGCTGGACTTTCAAATATTGTGGTGGATTGTGAAGACGGAAGTGTTTATTTATTGGACAGCAACGGTTCGATTTTACACAAAGGCAAAGTGAATGGAAAGCCAACCTGCATAGCCGATTACTCTTCACCTTCAGTATTCGCTGAAGTTGTTATTGGAACGGCGCAAGGCGAGATTAAAATTTTCAAGGTCGATTTTGGTTCTCGGGGTGAATGACTTTTTTGGTTATGCGCTTTTTAATTTTATAGATATTGTGTGCTTTTAACTTGATTATTTCATATGTTTGTATAATATTAAAAATAAATTGATAATTTGTGTTGTGAAGCTGCAAATTTGGAGTGCATCAACTGTGTCGATGCACGAATTGACACAGTCAATTCAATTCATAACTTTTGCACAAAAAAAATAAATTAACTGACAATACTATAAATCAGAAGGTTTCAAATGAATGAACTTGCAATTTTCGGAGGTAAGCCAGTTCTAACAGGAGAGTGGCAAAAGTGGCCCTTTGCTGGAGAAAGAGAACGAGAATTGATAGATGAAGTACTTTCTTGTGACCTCTGGGGAGGAACAGGATTAGACCCCAAAATTACAGAATTGAATGAGAAATTTGCCAGATATTGTGATATAAAATACGGTGCAGCAGTAGCTAACGGCACAGTTACAATGGAACTTTGCCTTAAAGCATGGGGAATTGGACCTGGCGATGAGGTCATTGTCCCGGCAGTAACATTTATGGCAACAGCAATAGCTGTTCATCATGTAGGGCAACAGTTGTTTATGTGGACATTGACTCCAGGACATTGAATATTGAATTTAGAAATTTTTCATTCTGATTAAAATAATTAATATCAGTAGGATTAAAAAATCAGTGGGAGATTTTTTTCGTGGCGGGTCTCTTTTCGTTGCAAAAAATATTATTAATTCTGGTAAAAATTTAGAGAAAGGAAAAAAAATGGAACAACAATTTAGATTTGGAATTATCGGTTCAGGTGTGATTAGTGAATATCATGCTCAGGCAATTAAAGCCCAATCGAATGGAAAAATTGTGGCTGTCTCTGATATTGTCAGGCAAAGCGCAGATAAGTTTGCGGCAAAACATAACTGTGAAATAATCGATGATTGGCAGAAGATGATCAAGCGAGAAGACATCGATGCTATTTGTGTTTGTACACCTACTGGACTTCATGCTCAACAGTCTATTGCTGCTGCAAAAGCAGGAAAACATGTGCTGGTTGAGAAAACAATGGCAACAAATTTAAAGGATGCGACAGAGATGATTCATGTTGCCAGGGATAACGGCGTAAAACTGGGTGTCATCTATCAAAAACGGACTGAGGAAGCTCCCAACAAAATAAAGAAAGCCATAGAAGACGGTGTTTTTGGCAAGCTGATTTTTGGCGATGCCTCTATTAAGTATTGGCGTAATCAGGCATATTACGATAGCGCAGACTGGCGTGGAACATGGGCAAATGAAGGTGGCGGAAGCACAATAACCCAGGGAAGTCACGGTATCGATCTGCTTCTCTACATGATGGGCGATGTGGAAAAAATTTATGCAAAATATGATACTATCGCCCATAAAAATATTGAGGTTGAAGATATCGCTATAGCCATTTTAACTTATAGAAACGGCGCTTATGGGCGATTGCAAACTGCTTCTGCAACCAATCCGGGACAGGGAAATGTTTTTGAGATCAACGGAACACACGGAACAGTTATTCTTGTTGAAGACAAAATAACAAGCTGGGCTGTATCAGATTCCAAGGAAATCGTTGCCAAAGAAACGATAACTGGCGTAAAGGGCAAGGCAGGAACTGCGGCTTCTTCAGCTTCAGAGTTTCCAGTTGAAGGACATATTATTCAGGTGGCAAATTTCATTTCTGCTGTCAGGACAGGAGAAGAACTCATCTGTTCTGGCGAGGAAGGCCGCAGATCCATCCAGCTTATTATGGCGCTCTATGAATCAGCCAGAAGAGGAGAAGAAGTTTATTTGGATGAAGTTTTTTAGTAGTACTAGATGTATTCAAAAAAAAATTTCTCAAAGAAGAGGAAACTGTGATGGATGTTCTCTACGAAACAAGCGATGTATCCCACGAAAATCCTTTTGAGAAAAATCCCGACCGTGTGTTCAAAGATGTGGGAACAACCGTATTTAAGAGTGGCTGGGAAAAAGATGACTTTGTTTTTGTGATGCGAACTGGTTCGTTTTATAATCATCAGCACATTGACCAGGGAACTTTCTGGCTCGCTGACAGGGGAGAAATTTTTATCGGAGAGCGACATGGGAGCGCTTATTATGACGACCCGTTTTATCAGTCCCATTACACCCAGCCAATTGCCCATTCCACTATCCTTATTGACGGCAATCATCAGAGCCAGCGAGTTGGCGATCCGCTCGACTTTGCCGAAGGATTTCACGACCATGCGTTTATTTATAATTATTTAAACAGCGATGAGGCAGCGTTTCGTTCAGGCGATATTGGAAAACTTTATTGGGGCAAAGTTAAGCAAATGAGACGGAATGTTTTGTACCTTAAACCACGAACTCTGCTCATGCTCGATTTAATTGTTCCTGCTGAAAAGGATGTGGAAGCGACGCTTCTATATCAGACAGAACATCTGAAAGATATAACGATTGGACAAAAAAAATCCGCAATTAGCAAGGGTGAAAATATGTTGTATATCAAACATATTTGCCCGGAAAAGATAAAAATTAAGTCGGTGGAAACGCCTCATTATATTTACACTTTAGACAAATCACCATAATTAAAGAAGGAATTAAAAATTCGATCAGTATCAATGCTGGAAGGAGAAAGAATTTCCACGAGCAGGTCTGGAGCGCCCTGGATATTCAAATCGGTTAAAATCTGGTAATTATTTTTAGAGATAAATAAAATGTCGGGTTGCATGACATTAAGATTTGAAAAGATTACATCACATGGAGCGTAATATACTTCTCCTGAATTATTATGATAAGCGTAATCATCTAGATTATTCATAAAATTTCAAGCTTTCGCCCCACTCGCTACGCAAAACACACAACGAATCAGTATTTCCACTTCGAGGTATCCTTCCCATTGGGTGCATTTTTAATGACCTGATCTGAAATCATTTGAATCAATTCAGTCCTACCCGGTCCCCAGCAGTGCGGCTGACCATCGCCGTACGCAACACTTCCTGCATAATACGGCTCTTTTGTGTTTTCGAGAAATTTTTCCAGCAATTTAACAGCGTTGTTCAAATAAAATGTATCCATGTCGCCGGTGTAAATATGCAGCTTACCAACCAGTTTTTTCCCGATCCGCTCCCAATTCTGTTCAAGATAATAGCGCAGATCGTATTGCTTCCAGTATTCTGCTACGGATGAATCGATTTCACCAGTCATTTTATCGAACAATGGTTTTACATATCCATCATCCCCCAGGGGACCATAAACCGCTTCGAAAATATCGATTTGCTCACCCGATCGGTTTTTCGTACCCATCACCAGTTCGTAATGATTTCGTTGCTTAGAGGTCAGTCTTACTATTCCATCGGTCGAGCGGTCGCTGGCAGTGGGAACTTTCAGCCAACCAAACTGTTTGTAATAGGCGTTTTTATCCTCATAAATATTTATGCATTGAAAATAGCGGAAATCAACTGGATCGGGACAGAGGGAGAAGGCGCCACCGAAAAAATCAGAATAAAAAATTTGCAGTGCAAGTGCCTCCCAGCCTCCAGTGGAACCGCCAGAAAGCACCCGGGCATACGGCTTGCTGATCATTCGGAAGTGTTTCTCAAGGTACGGGATGAGTTCCTGAATAATGGCATCGCCATACGGTCCAACATTGGCTGAATTGACCGCATAAGAGTCATCGTAATAGGGACAGGGATGCTGGAAAGTTACAGCGATCATTCGGGGGCAGGAGTCCGAGGTCCAGAATTTGAAAAATTCATAACCTCGTCTCGCCCAGCGATTATTTTCGTCTGGTTCTTCATCGCTAAAACCATTCGGTGCACGAAGGGAAAAATGTCCCTGGATATAATTCACTGGATAGTGCACATCAGTTTTTTCATCATAATCTTTCGGTAATAAAATTGTTGCGCCCAAATAGATCGGCTGTCCCCAAAATTTAGTCAAAATTTTGCTTTGAAATTTAATCCGCTTTACCCATTTTGTATCAGCGGGAATTTCAACCGGGGGAATGATATTTTTACAACTCAATTTGACCGTCGTTTTTTCATCTGGATCGATATGGACTTTTTGAACATCACTGTGAAGATTACCGGGAGAAATATTCCATCGTTGACCTGCCCACTGGTCATTATGCAGCCAGATTGTGTGTCCATCGGATCGCTTGAATTCTGTGTAAATATTCACAAATCCCTGGACGAAATAATCCCCGGGAGGAATTTCTGCCATACTTTCAAGTGGATATCCGAACACCTGTTCATCTATCAAAATCGATTGCCCTGGTTTTAATCCCTCGATATCCTTTCCGAAGAATGGCACACCCCGGGTTCCAATCTGTAATCGTGGTTCCCTTCGGTCGTTCTCTGAAATCATCACATAAACACGACCCGTGATGGGTTCGGCATGCGCCTCTTTGGGAAAAGAGATTTCAAACTTTAATTTTAAATCAGTTTGGGGAAAAGCGGTTTTGCTAATCGTGATTGTAAAAAGGAGAAAAATAAAAAGTATCTTTATAACAGAAAATTTCTTTTTCATTTTATGCCCAGGTAATTGGTGAAATACTTTAAATTCTGGCAAAATCATTTTACGGCAAAATAATAAAAAAATAATTTTGCCGTCTAATTATTTTGCCATTACTGCTTGCCTTTCGATTCCTGTTTTACCATAAATCTCTCAAACCACGCCATCAAATACAACTGTTGCAAGAGCCGGTGCGATGGTCTTCTCCAGCCGTGGTATTCTTCGGGCATTCGAACGAGCAGGGTTTCTTTTTTCAACATTTTCAA
>CBFDBN010000144.1:0-8485 GCA_965603055.1 uncultured bacterium
TATCAACTTATGTGCGTTATACAGATTTCTCCTCACTTCGCTCGTCGAAATGACAGGCTTATTTTAATCATTAAAAATAATCTGACTAAGTAGTATTATTTAATCACTGTTGTTAATAATTTAATATGCGGAACAACATAATAAAAAATTTGGATCGAGGGCGATTATGCTTTTCTATTTTTTCTTGCTTTCAGTCGGAATTATCTCTGGTATGTACCCTGCGAGAAGAGCATTGTTGTTGGATTCCATTGAAGCATTGTGGGCGGAATGATTTTATCAAAAAAAAATAAACAATTGGCTTATTCAAAAATAATATTTATATTTGCAAAGCGCTAATTAAATCTTAGATAATGTAATGACCGCGATTAAAAATCAAAACCAGGGAATTATCTCATGCAAAAAACCATTTTAATTATGCTGTTTATTTTCACATTAGTATTTTCTTTCACATGCAAGAACCAACAAGAAAAAAGTTCAGAAGTACCGTCAACAGAAAGCCAGGAACTCTCTGGCGAAGGAGAAGAGTCAGGACAGCAGCTCATCCTCAACGAGACCTACGATAATGTTCGAAAGGGCGTGCGATTGGTTTTGTCCTTCGATAAAAAATCTTCCTCTTTCGTTGGAACTGTTGAAAACGTTACGAACGAAACTATTAAATCTGTAAGAGTAGAAGTGCATCTTTCCAACGGAACAGAGCTGGGTCCCACAAAACCTGTTGATCTTGCATCAGGAGAGAAAGCAGATGTTAAGCTGTCGGCAGAGGGTCAATCTTTCGAATGGTGGAAAGCTCACCCAGAAGCAGGCTCAGTTGAGGAGCATAGTCATGGAGAGCACGATCATGGCGAGCACAAATAAAAAAAAGTGAACTTTGAGACGGCAGACATGAGACGAAAAAGTGTTAGTGAAAAGTGAAATGTAAAAGGCGAAATGGCACACGTCAAGCAATAGAAATATTACTTTTTACTTTTCACGTCTCACATTTCACGTCTGCCATCTCACATACATTACGCCAATCCTAATTCTTTCAATTTTTTATCAGTCGGCACACCAAATTCATCCCACCCTCTATTTTTATAATATTTTTGCAGCAGATCGTTGAAAAATTCCCGGGTCATTTTTTTGCCTTTTAGCAATCCTGCTGTCATTTCTTCTTCAAAGAAACGCCCGGGTAAGGTATCGTCCTTGCCGGTTCTGCCATTGTTCAAGTTGTACAGTCGGGCTAAGTTGTGAATTCGTTCGCCAATGAACATTAATTTTTCGGGTGTGAATTCGATACCGGTGGCTTTGGTCAAAATTGGAGCCAGGCGATCAAGTCCAAAGGGCAGGAAATCACAAACTACAAGTGAATTGCGGATATTGATATCATCCTGTCCTTTGAAAACGTACTCTGGTAAGCCTTCAATGCTTAAATTTCCATTCATTTCATCAGTTGCTGTCCATAGCCTGGTATGACTGGCAAAATCCGATGTTGCCATGGCTAAGCCCATTGACATGCAACCTTTGATGTTTACACCAGAAATTTCCATGCCGTAAGTATTGATAGCAAAATATTCTGATCCCTGTCCAATTTCCTCAGCAGCGAGACGAGTCCCATTGGCGAACAAATCGCCGATGCCTTTTCGATGGGCGACCATCGCGATGAGATTGAGTTGGGCTTCGCTATTACCAAAGTTCAGTTGGAGTCCATCGGTTTCTTTCAATAATCCCTTTTCATAACATTCCATAGCAAAGGAACAGGTAACACCCATAGAAATTGTATCCAGCCCGAGGTCATCGCAGAGCAGGTTGGCTTTGGCAATTACTTTGGGATCATTGATTTCACACCCCGATCCTAAAAACGCGGTGGTTTCATATTCGGGACCTTCTAATTCATATCCATCCCAATTTGCCATCTTGGCACATCTTATGATACAATTGAAACAACCGACACTTTTCCAGTTCAACTCTTTTTTCATTGTTTCTGAGGTTATTTTTTCATAATCATCGTAAAGACCTTTCTGGAAATTTCGAGTCGGCAAAAATTCACCGATCTCCTGTCCCATACGAATCCACATCATGGTGCCCAATTGATCCCGTAACTTTGCATTAGGATGTTCTCGAACGTCTTCCGTAAGTTTTTTATTCAACTCCTTGAAACCTTGATTATCGGCGTAGTTGATCTTTTCATTCCCTTTGACAACGACGGCTTTCAGATTTTTCGATCCCATAACAGCACCCGCGCCGCCGCGCCCAAATTGTCGATACAGATCACAGCCGATACAGGCATACAAAACTTTATTTTCGCCAGCAGGCCCAATCGAAGCGACCCGGCTGCCGGGATATTTTTCTTTCAGGCTTTTTTCTGTATCAAAAATGCCTTTTCCCCAGAGATCTTCCGCATCCAAAATTTCGCATCCTTCGGGCGTGATATGAAGATAAACAGGTTCTGGGGATTTTCCCCTGATCATTACATAATCATAACCCGCTCTTTTAAGCGCAGGTCCAAAATGTCCGCCCACGTGAGAATCTAAAAAACTGTTGGTGAGCGGGGATTTCGTAACAACTGTTGATCGAGCCGATGTTTGAACCAGTGTTCCAGTAACAGGTCCTGTTACAAAAACCAGCAAATTTTCTGGCGATAATGCATCGACTTTTGGAGCGAGATCAGATAGGAGTTTCAATCCCATCCCCTTACCACCGACATAATTTTCAACCAATTGCGAATCAAGTTCACCCGGGGTAACTTCTTTGGTAGTTAAATCTATTGATAAAAATTTATTCATATATGCGCCGTACATTGTGGTCTCCTTCTAACTGAATTAACAATTATCAATTTACTATTAACAATTGACAATTAATTAAGAGCATCTTCCATTATTTTTTCGCCGACCGATGAATATCCAGCAAATCCGTCAGAATCGAATACCCTGTTTCCGTCCTACCTGCGCCTGCACCGATAACGGTCACTTTGCCCATCAAATCCGTTTCAAACGTAATAGCATTGGTCGCCCCCATCACACTGGCGAGTGGATCAGATAAGGGCAATTTTACGGGGCTGACTTTTGCATTAATTTTACCCGATTGAATGCTGGTCTCACCGATCAATTTCCAGCGAGCGCCTTCTGCTTTTGCTTTTTGAACATCCTCCAGTGTAATCTTGGTGATCCCTTCCCGTTCCGCATCCCCAATCTTTATATTTCCTCCCATGACGACGTTAGAAAGAATGATCACTTTGGCGAGCGCATCCCAGCCTTCAACATCGCCAGTGGGATCAGCTTCAGCATAGCCCAATTCCTGGGCTTTTTGCAACACTTCTTCATAAGCCTTGCCTTTTTCCATTTCGGTGAGAATGTAGTTGGTTGTCCCATTCAAAATACCACTAATTTTGGTGATCGTACAGCCAGCCAGGCTTTTCATGCCGGTATTGAGGACAGGTGTCCCACTCATTACTGTTCCTTCAATGCCGAACATCACGTTTTTCTCTACAGCTAATTTAATCAGATCGTTGTAAAACAGGGATACCGGACCCTTATTTGAGGTCACAACATGCATCCCTCGATTAAAAGCTGCTCTACAATGGGAAGTTGCTGGCTCGCCTGTTTTTACATCAGTATAAGACAATTCGATCATAATGTCAGCATCAACCTGGTTGATCGTTGCCAGCGCATCCAATCCTTTGGTGCCCTGGGGATATTCGTCCAACTTTTTCCCGGTTTTTACAAGAGATAATAATTGTTTGGGGTCAAGTCCGGCAGGATTGGCGATGGCTCCTTTTAACATATCCGATACAGCCACGATCTCATATTCGAAACCGTATTTTTGTTTCAAGAAATCTTTTTTGTTAATTAAAATTTCAGTCAAGCCCTGACCGACGACACCGAATCCGATAAAAATAAGTTTGTGCTTCATACCACTCTCCATATTTTAATTTGAATGAATTGTTTGAATTTGCGCTGTTTTCAGAAATTCATGTAAAAATTATTTCCCGGTACGATTTTTCTGATCATCATCTGGCAAACGAAAAATAAATATATTATCATTCTTCAAAAACGTTTCTATTCGAACCAGTTCAAAATTTGCTTTTTTTACTGCATCCAATATTTCATCATTTTTCATAAAATGTCCCCAGCCGCTGCCAGTTTTTTCCGGATCACGTTCGATAATCACCAATCTGGCATCGGGTTTCATGCTGGCTTTCACATTTTCCAGCCACTTCGCATGATCTTTAAACTCATGAAAAGCCAGCATCATTACCACCATATCCAATTCAACGTCGGGAAAGCGCGGATCATTCTGTGTGCCGAGAATTGTGGTGATATTGGTAACACTATCTCGCTCACATCGTTTTTTAATTTTTTTAAGAACGCTTTCTTTTATATCATTGGCATAAATTTTCCCGGTTTCACCGACACGTTTTGACAGCCAGAATGTGAAATAACCTTCTCCAGCGCCGGCTTCGCCGATGGTCATACCCGCTTTCACTCCCACTGTATCCATAATCGCTTCGGGTTGCTGTTGGGCATCACGGTACTTATTCTGAGCAATTGACAAATTGTGAATTAAGCTGAACAAGGATATCAATATCAGGATAAATCGCAGGGATCGTCTCATCGGTCTCTCCAGGTAAAAAGTTCAAGTTCATGTTCGATCGATGTGGAATAGATAGTCATAAATTAAAGTTGAACAGGATTCAACAACCATAAGGAAAAGGAAAGATTTTAAACGATTATACAGGAATTAACCAGGTAAAGTTCATTTTTTTTATGATTTTCCAGAAAATATTTTATCACAAACGGTTGGGAGAAAGTCAAGGATTGGCTGATAGAATCCAGTAAATTGTTTGTTACGTCCCAGGTTCTTTTTTGATTTTCCCCGGGTAAATATTAAGAAAAAATTATTCCGCAAAATGAGTAAATGTCGGTATCTAAAGGCAAGGTTCGCAGTGACTAAAATTAAAGTATTTTTGGTTAAGGTAAGGATTTGGTAGAGGCAGGTGATTTATAACCTGCCTTTTTCTTCTCAGGTTGGGTATTGCACAAGCTTGCAATCAACTCATCGATTCAACTTTAGCCTATTTCAATTTAAACCTTATCGGAATACTGATCCAAACTGTAACTGGTTTATCCCGCTGTTTCGCTGGCTCCCATTTTGCTGCTTTAATTGCTGCCACTGCTGCTTCATTGCAGCCACTGTTGCCGAGCGGAACGATAATCCTGGTGTCGATCACTTCACCCTTATCACTTATTTTTGCCTGAACGACCACAGTTCCCTGGATACCGGCTTTTTGGGCAAGCTCAGGGTATACAAGATTGTCCTGAATTGTTTGAAAGCCACCCACTGGCTTTGGCGGATCGTCATAAGCGACAAAAACAAATCCTTCTTCCTGTTCAACAACGGGTTCTAAGGGACGCTCTGGTAATTTACCGAACTCGATATCGGTATCCTCTATAGTAGCATTATCCGGGATGTCCTCGCTCTCGCTTTCGATCGGGATCGCTGGTCGTGATGGAGGGGGAGGCAGTTTCTCCTGAACAGTCTGTGGTATTTCTTCAGCCACAATTTTGTCCAGTTTAATTTCCCAGGATGCTTTTTCATGGTCAAATTTTTTGAACGCCTGAAAGATGAGGATACAAAGCAATAACGAAAAAGCTAATGTCAATTGAATGACTTTTTTGTATCGCAGTCTTAAATTCACTTTTGGATCGATTTTCTTTCCCATTTTTTATCTCCGCTCTTATTTAATCCATAGACTTCTGCAAAATTAGGATTTTTGTGTCATTTCGAACGGAACGAAGTGGAGAGAGAAATCTGTATGTCTTATAATATAAATTCGTTATCCAGATTTCTCGCTCCACTCGAAATGACTATCTATCTCATTTTGCAGATATCTAATTTAATCCAGTTTGTTTCTACCGGTATAATCCACTTACTTAAGAAAGGTTTCACTTTATTTGAAACAATTGAAGAACATGGTTTATTCATCAAGCCTGTAAAAATTAAATCATCGATTATTGAAATTTCCTCTTACCCATCGAATCATTGCTCATTCAAGCTTTAAATGTCTTAGACGAAATCCCCGAACACTTGTCGTAACCCTCGATATAACCGATTTCAGAATATTCTTAGTGCCACAACATCGACAAAACTTTGTCGATAATTTGTTGTCGATTAATAAACTTTTTAATTCTGTGAGCGAATAATTTTTTTAAGGATAAAATCCAATGAAAAAGATAATCATAATTGGTTGTTTCTTATTTATAATCTTTAACAATTTGTAAGGTCAGATGGGAGTCAGGACGAATTCTGGTAATATTCATGATCCCAGGTTGATATTTGTCAATCCAGCCGGCATGAGCGCCTTTCGATCTGCCCTGTGTGTAATTGGTTATAAACTGTACTATGTGGGTATTGATAATGATGATTTGAATAATGGATTTCTGGGATTCTCTTATCCAACGAAAAAATTTGGTGCTTTTGGAATAACAGGACAATATTTCAGGTCTCATCTTTTAAATAAACAAATTTTCGAAGTTAACTACGCCACTCCGTTGTTGTTAAATAAGGTCGCCTTTGGTTTGAATTTTGGTCTGTTAGGGATTTCGTATGATAAAGACCGTTTTAATTTAATCGATGAAAATGATCCCTTGCTCAGTGGTAGTACGTCGAAAAACAATTTTAATGTCGGATTCGGCATGTTGATTAATCCAATTGCTGATTTTTTTATGGGTATAAGCTTAAATCATCTCAACCAGCCAGATATTTCACTGGAAGGGGGCAAAGAAAAACTCCCAATAGCAACCAATGTCAGCCTGATGTACAATCATTGGTTGATTCAGCCATTAATCAGTTTTGAAAATGTCGACAAACAAAATTATGTTCATTTTGGTGTGGAAAAATGGTTCTTGAACCAAAATGCGATGCTGCGTGGTTTAATTTGCCCAGAACAATTCAGTATCGGAATCGCCTATTTGCACAAAAATTTCCGTGTTGATTATGAGTATGAATATGCGCTCTCGGAATTAAATAAGGTGACCACGGGTTTTCATCAATTCACATTAAGCTACTATTTTGAAACACGAAAACCAGACTTTACACTTGCTGTCATCCCATTTCAACCAAAAGAGGCTAATAAAACTGGTGTCTACCCATCACAAGAAGTTATATTCCTTATGGAAGTGAAGCCCATTGATAATTTTCGTGGAATAGTGACATTAAAAGCGGATGGTCTCCCCCAAGGAATCTCCGTATCGTTTTCACCCAAAAAAATCAGACCTGGTGCGAAATCCCTCCTCAAGCTTCAAATTGAAAAAGATTGTACTCAAGGGATGTATCCCTTTTCAGTGACGGGAAAATCTGACGCTATTACCCATTCAGCCTTCGATTCGATTAAAATTATCTCGCTTCCAGCAATCCATGCCGACATTCAGAGCCTGACAGATACCTTGATCATCACTGAAATTCAGGAAATTCAAGAAGAAAGTCCGTTGCTTCCCTATATATTTTTCACAGATAGCAGTGATACACTGCTTACTGACCGTTACCAGATTCTCAATGCAAAGGAATCTCTGATTGAGAATTTTTCTTATGAAAAGCTTACCAATTACCAGGATCAATATCGAAATATTTTGAATATCATTGCCAAACGATTAAGGGAGAATTCTGACAAAAAAATAAAGCTTATTGGCTGTAATTGTGATTGTGACGGTGAACAGGGTAATACACATCTCTCCAGAAAGCGTACTCAGTCAGTCAAAGATTACTTTGTTAAAAATTGTAGTATTCTGGAGTCTCAGATCGAATTGGAAGCAAGAAATCTTCCTGAAAATGCCTCCAGCAATAAAGATTCAAGGGGCAGGGAGGAAAATCGTCGGGTTGAAATTATTGCCGATTCGGGATCGACAGATATTCTTGATCCATTGATTTTTAGTACCACTGAAATCCAGACATCTGATTCGGTATGTCTTTTTTCAACAGAAAATTCAATAGCTGCAGCAGGAATTCAAAGCTGGCAATTATCCATTCAGAAGGCTGATGGTCAGGCTTTGCGAGCTCTGACCGGCAAAGATAGTATTCCGACTTCAATTTCCTGGGATTGGAAAGATAGTGATGGTAAACGAGTTTCATACAGCGAATCATACCAGTATCGATTTAAAATAACCGATAAAATGGGGCAGTCTTCCGAATCATATTGGAAGACCATTTATACTCACTATCAATTTTTAGAACGAGAAGTCAAACCGACTAAGAAAATCGAGAAGATACGGTTAATCCTGTTCAAATTTGACAGGGATAATATCGATGTCAACACTGAACGATTGCAGCAAAGCTTCAAACGAATCGTTAAGAAATTAGAGGATTATCCTTTAGCCGAAGTGATTGTGAAAGGACACACCGACATAATTGGCACACCTGAATACAATATGACACTATCGATCCGCCGGGCAGAAACAATTTATCAAGAATTAATTCGGTATAGAATAGCAGAATCAAGGATAAAATATGAAGG
>CBFDBN010000145.1:0-8484 GCA_965603055.1 uncultured bacterium
GAGCATTGATTTTTCCTCTTTTTTAGCTTCGGTTCGCAGCTAAATATAAACCAGGGCAAGAAATCCTTTTCTTGCCCTGTAAAAAGATTCTTCTTTATAAATGGCTTTAAAATGAATGAATCAATTTAGTCAATAGTGCTTGCTTCAGCTAATACAGCAGCATAAAGGATTATATAAGCAACGCCTAATGCAAGACAGCCGTAGAGTGCACTCATTGCATTTTTGGTCTGCGCTTTCTTTTTATAACCCTCGGTGTATCCCTGGACATACTCAGGTGATTTGCCAACTAACTGCTGGGTGGGCACATCGGGTTCCATGACATAAGCAATGATAATGCCTAAGCCTCCCAAAAGACAACCAGCAAGAAACCACATGTTGTTTCCTTTGGCCTCGCGTTCGCCATCCATTTTTCCCTGTAAGTACTCACTCATCTCCTGTTGTGCTAATAGAGGAGCAGCGATCATCAGTAGAACTAAAATTAAAGCGATTCCTTTTTTGCTTAGACTAAATAAAGACATTGGTTACCCTTTCCTTAATTTGGTAATTAATTTTTTGTGAATTAGAAGGATAAAAAAAGCAGGATAAATTTAAATTGTATTTTTGACATCACCTCTTTCAATTGTTTTATTGTTGTTTTACATCAGTTCTGGTTAATTTTAGCAAAATTAAAATCAGATAAGAATTCGGATTCCTCAATTTAACCGATGTCTAACAAAAACTGTGTGATTTATCTTTGCGTCTTTCGGTTATAAATGATCCAAGCTAAAAAGCTTTCCCCAATCTTAAAAATAATAAGAATTCCCAATCTTCAGGCCATTTCGGCCAATTATCATAATCTTTATGCTTGGAAATCCAATTTTCTGCCTGGATGCCACCTTCCAGCGAGAGATTCCCCGATTTTATTCCTGCAGATAGGATAAAGGTTAACGATTGAGTATTTAATTTATAATCATCACTTTCACTCGCAATACCTTTTGATTCCAAGTGAGTGTTCTCGAACAGGAAGCGATATTTTATTCTAGTTTTAGCGAATAGGTTATGAAACTCAAGTGCCAAACAGGGCTGTAAATTTAATCCATACATAATATCCAACGCCGTAATCTCATAATCGTAACTCCCGTAGTAATTGGTCGAGGAATAGCTGTATCTTTCTGCGTTTACTCCAAATGTCAATCCACCTCCCAAACTCGGCTTAATTATTCCACCCAGGTTGATTCCAGCCGCTGGTGTAAAATCTAACAGCATTTTAATGTCATAATTGCTTATATCTTCATCTTCGAAATTGTACCATTGGTAGCTCAATTCACCATCTAAACCGAGTTGAAAGAAAAGCATCTCCTGGTCGATAACGTTCAATGCACCATCTCCACCCAGTAAGATGCGAAAACGCTCATTACCTGAATCAGCCAGCATCCCAAAGCCAAATTTTAATCCAAAATCACTTTGAGCTTGAGCAAGATTAGAGATCAATACAATAGAGATAGCGATAACAACTATTTTTTTGATCATATCTCCTTCTTTTCTGGTTAAGTTTAGACACCTGCAAAATAGGATAGATTGTCATTTCGAACGGAGTGAGAAATCTGGTTAACGATTTGATATTATAAGGTATACAGATTTCTCACTCCACTTCGTTCCGTTCGAAATGACACGAGAATCTTAATTTTGCAGAACTCTAGGTTAAGTTGAAATAGGATTTATTTGTGCAATGTAATTAATTTTTAGAAGTGACTAAAATAACTGACCAAATGATCTTTGTTTTAGACAAAATAATATTAGATAATAATAAAAAAAAATCGTTAAAAGTCAAGTAAAAAAAATTAAAATTCAGAAATTTATTTTTTGGAAATTGAGTGGCTTAAATATTGACATTTATGAAAATATTTTGTATGTTTAAATTAATAAATATTTATTATAGGCGGAAGTCAGATTTGAAAACCATTTCGAAAATTAATATTTTAATCTTAATAGGCTGTCTTTTTCTTTGTTGCACCGATCGAGACAAATTAAATCCAATCGATCCCCAAAATCCAGAATCAGGGGGACGACCCCAGCTATGGAGAATATATTCCGAATATGATCGTGTGATATTGCAATGGAACCAACTTCAATTAAAAGGAATTCAGGGCTATCAAATTTATCGCAAGCAAGAATCAGAGTCAAAATTTAATCCGATCCATCTGGCACCACCAGATTCCAATCGATATATTGATAACGGTTTGGTTTACGATAAGCGGTACGACTATTTTGTTACAGTAGTAGGCGGAGATTTTGAAACAGCCAGCAGTGATACGGTTTCAATCATTCCAGGTCCTACGATTATCTGGGCGACGGACGTTTACAATCGTCGCATATTAAAAATCTCCCACGACGGTGCACATGAAATTAAACAAATCCCGGTCGATGGTTATCCCTGGGCATTGGCTTATGATAATGAAAACAACGTGCTCTGGTACACCGATATTTTCTTAAATCGAGTTTACAGAATTCAATCTCAAACTTTTGAAATTGTACTAAATCTACCTTATGGCGAGCCAAATGATATCGTTTTGGACAAAATTAATAATCGAATCTGGGTGGCAGATGAAACTCAAAGCAAAATATTCGTATTTAATAGAGAGGGCGAGAAAGTTGGAGAAGTCAGCGGCTTTCAAAAGCCAGTGAGTCTTGATTGTTTTTGGAAAGATGGATCGAGCTGGGTGGCTGATTCAAAGGCTGAAACAGTCAACAAAATATCGAAGGCGTTTCAAACTTTTGTACAAATTAAGGATTTGATTAATCCCACGAGTGTTTCAGTTAATCAACTGACTGGAGATTGTTGGGTGGCGGATAGCTCTCGTATTCTCAAATTTGATACGAAGGGCAGGCTCAATCTTACCATAGAGCCCCAGGTTAATTTCGCAAAATATTTAGCTGTGGATTCAGAACTCGGAAATTGTTGGGTGTTAGATTATAGCTTTTTTGCCTACCACTCCCGTTTAATCTGCTTTGATGCAAATGGCGATCAACTTCTTGAGTTATCTGGATTAAGCTGGCCTGAAAATATAACGGTGAATCCTTATGATCATAGTTGCATTGTTGCAGATTCGGGTGCAGGACGAATTTTGAAAATTTCTATCGATGGCACCATCATGGGGCAGGTAGCAGGCTATGATTACACGCATGGATTATTTGTAGAATATATAGGAACAAAATAATATGGATCAATCAAAATTGAAGCGAAACGATTTTATTTTATTTTTAGTTGCCATTGGAATGTTAGTTGTTTATATTTTCCTCTATCCTCAAATTTTTCCACATTCAGCATTAAAACTGAGATTAAGCGAAAACCAAATTTCCCAAAAAGCCAATCAAATACTTGAAGATTTAGGATATGATACTGCTGATTTCACCCATCGTCTAACTTTGCGTCAAAATCTTGAGCAGATTCGTTATCTGCAAAAGCAATTCGGTTTGAATAAAGCCAATGAAATTATCAAAATGAATCAAATTCCAGTGTTTTATTGGAAAATCGATTTGAAAGAAAAAACTGAATCCAAAAATGTAATTCAATTTTCTTATGATTCTGAAGATGAAGCAAAAGAATCGATCGAAAAAACTCTGTCTGATACAATATCATTAAATCTAAATTTGGAAGGTAAACTGGTTCGTTTAAGCGTTCAATTAGGTAAAAAAGAGCAGATCGATACACTCTCTTACGAAGAAGCGCTGGCTTTGGCAGATTCATTATTGAAAAAGAATCGCCCTGACCGATTTCATTCGTTTGAACTTACTTCCTCAACAAATGAAAGTCAGTTGTCAAGAATAGAAAATAATTTCACCTGGGAAAACAGTCAGCCAGTGCATGGTGAGAAAGAAACGATTAAATTATCAGTTTATGGAAATTTTGTTAATACATATCAAGCCATATTCACGCCTCCAAAAGACGTTATCATATCATCGTCAAAGTCAGAGCTCAGGGCAATTCCTGTTGTTATTGCATTGATCACCATCATCATTCTTTTTATTGTGCTACTGATTAAAAAATTAAAAAAGGATGAGATCGAATTAAGGAGTAATGTTGTTCTGAGCGTGTTGGTTACTTTAGGTTGGATGTTTTTCTTGATTAATAATATTCAATATAGTGAGGAAGAAGCACTCTTTGCTATTATAATTTCGACAATCGTCACATCACCGTTTGTTTTTATCGGCTTCCTGATTGTGAGTAGTATCAGCGAATCGAGCGCCCGAGATGTCTGGGAAGAGAAGTTGTTAACTTTTGATGCATTGAAAAAGCGGATGATTTTATTTCCTCAATTCTCCCTGTCAATTTTCAGGGGACTTGCCTTAGCATTTATCGCTGCTGGTTTGTTAACATTGCTGCTAAATATTGCATCGCTCATAAATAATTATTACATGGATTTTGAAGACAGCAACCTGACCGCAAAATTTTCAATTTTACCTGTGGTCTATGTGATCGCTGTGGCGATCATGAGTACTGGTTTTTATGAATTTATCTTTCGACTGTTTTTTGTTTCAACATTCAGAAGAAAAGTAAATAGATCGATCACGATTATTATATTATGTGCCCTGATTGCAGTTTTTTCTTATGGCGGGTATTTGGATTTAAGAATTTCTCCCTACTTCATAAATTTAGTAATTAATTTTTTCATCGCCGTGCTGTTTATTGTCGCTTTTATCAGGTGGGATTTAATGACCGTTTGGTTTGGGGCGTTAGGTTATTGCCTGCTTCGAGAATTGTATCCCATGACTTTTTTTGATAGCGGTTTTTTTATGTGGAATGGCATCTCGACCTGGATTATATTTGGCATATTTATTTTGCTGGGAATAATCGGTTATCGTCGAAAAGCAGACATTCGAGAAATCCAGAGGTATGTTCCGTCTTATGTGATCCGCCGGGAAGAACGAGAACGTATGCAACGAGAATTTGAAATCGCCCGTCGGGTGCAATTTAGCTTTTTACCCAGGGAAAAGCCAAAGTTAAAAGGCATCGATGTCGCCAGCATCTGTATTCCTGCCATGGAGGTCGGCGGGGATTATTACGATTTCCTCGAATTGGACGATCATCGCCTGGGCGTTGTGATCGGCGATGTATCGGGCAAAGGCATTTCAGCCGCATTTCACATGACCTTGACCAAAGGATTTCTCAAATCCCAGGCAAAATCAGGTTTGTCCCCAAGACAAATAATGATAAATTTAAATGAACTTTTCTATGAAAATGTAGAACGAGGCACATTCATCAGCATGATTTATGGAATATTTGATTTGCAAGGGCGGACGTTTACTTTTGCCAGAGCAGGGCACAATCCTCTGCTTATACAAAAGGGAATGGACGAAAAGGTTGATATTCTGTGCCCCAAAGGATTGGCACTGGGATTGGAAAAAGGAACCCTGTTTGAACGAGTGATTGAAGAATACAAGATTGGAATTCAATCCGATGATATTTTCGTCTTTTATACCGATGGTTTCTCCGAAGCAATGAACAACAAAAAAGAAGAGTTTGGAGAGGATCGGCTTGAGAAGCTGTTGAAAAAAAATTCATTACCATCAGCCGAACATATCATCAATCACATCAAAACCCAAATCATCAATTTCGTCGGCGATGCGCCGCAACACGACGATATGACGATGTTGGTGGTGAAGGTTTTGTAGTTTTTTTCGATTGTTTTAGTTAAACTATATTGTTTTAATTCCAATTAACATCCCCCTAAATCCCCCTTCTAAGGGGGACTTCCAAGCTCAATTCCCCCCTTTGAAGGGGGGCAAGGGGGGATGTCAATATGAATTATACGCAGTTCGTCTATAATTTAGCGTAATTCGGAAAAGCAAAATGAAATTTCCAGGACAAATTAATCCATATTGGCTGCTTCCTTTTGTATTAATTATTTTAGTTTTATTACTCGATGTCTCTGTTTTTTTTAATCTATTCGAACCAACAAACAAACTCCGAAATCTAATCCTCATCATCGCCATTATCGCTCTCATCCCCTTGATGCAAAAATTTCACCAAAACATTTCCGTCTATGACAAAGTAAAGCTGCTTTTCTGGTCGGTCTTGTCTGTGCTGGTAATTAATTTTTTGTATCGAGGACAGGTTTCCTTATATCGCTCCATTCAAAGCTTTCTATCTCACACTGTTATCGCCTGGTTAACGATTATTGGCATTCTGTTAGCGATTACTGCTATTCAAGATTTAATTTTTGTCCATCGAAAGAAAAGTACGAGCAGGAATTTCTATCTGTTGCTGGCAACCATAATTATTTTTAGTCTATTTGCCAGGCAGGATTTTCCTGGATTCAATTTCAATTTATCTGAACCAGGGACTCCAATGACTATAACGCCGCAATGGATATCAACGGCTTCCGTGATTTTCTCTATCTTCATGGTCTATCTAATTGTGCTCAATTCATTTCGGACGCAGTGGGCGAAGGTGTTGAATAAAGGACAGAAGATAAGAACTTTTTTTCTCAACGCTATCATTTTTGGACTGCTTATCGTGGCTTTATTTGTCATTACAGATGGCACGGGTAAAAAACTGAGTGCACTTTATCAATATAGCTCAGCCATTGGCAATTTTACCTGGTCATGTCTGCTGTTTATCTTTGTTTACCTGTTCTTTTCGATCATCGTGATTCTGCTCCATCTGCCAACCGCTGGTGTCTATGATCGAAAGGTCAAAGAAATTTCATCGCTACATCAACTATCGAGTATCATATTAGGCGTTTTTGATATCGAGCAACTGTCGCAAATTATTCTCAAACGAACCATCGAAGTGACAGGCGCAAATTATGGCTGGCTGATATTGAAGCGTCCCAATTCCAATGAATATGATCTCGTCGGGCAGAAAAATGTGCCGACCAGGCTGCTAAATTATTTATCGACCAACACCTCCAATGAACTGACGGACTGGATTATCAGCAACAAAGAAGCCCTGACCATAGATCAAATTTCCAAATACAAATTGACAGCGCAATTGGACTACTGGAAGCGAATTTCAGGCTCACTGTTGGGCATTCCGCTAGTTTCAGGTGAGCGTGTCATTGGATTGCTGTTCGCTGTGAAAAATGTCGAGTATGGATTTTTACCTGACGACAAAGTTTTAATGACGGCTTTTGCCAACAATGCCACTGTTGCTATTGAAAACGCCCGATTGGTTCAAAAATCGCTTGAAAAGGAGAAATACGAACAGGAGCTCAAGATCGCCCATGAAGCCCAGATGAAACTGCTGCCCCGCAAGATGCCCAAATTTGATTTGCTCGATATCGATGCGGCGTGCATGACTGCTAATGAAGTCGGCGGCGATTATTATGACTTTTTTCAATTCAATCCATCCAAATTAGGTGTCGTAATCGGTGATGTTTCGGGCAAGGGACCTGAGGCGGCGTTTTACATGGCAGAGGTCAAAGGTGTACTGGAATCACTGACCAATATTTACGATTCGCCCAAAGACCTGCTGACTCATGCCAATAAAATTCTTTACAAAACATTTGATCGCAAAACGTTTTTCAGTGCCATTTACGGCATTTTTGATATTAAGAAAAAAATGTTTACCTACTGTCGAGCAGGACACTGTCCCTTGCTCTATTGGAACCAGAATGAGGAAGAAATCTTCCTGATCGAACCCGCTGGATTAGCTTTGGGTTTGGATTCAGGGAAAAAATTTGATGCGACATTAGAAGAACAGAAAATCAACATGAAATCAGGCGATATTCTCATTTTCTACACCGACGGCGTAAATGAAGCCCGCAATAACAGGCAGGAAGAATTTGAGGAACAAAGACTATGCGATGCCGTCGTGCAAAATTTTGTTAGAAATTCCAGGGAGCTAAAGGGCGAAATTCTCAAAAATATCGATCATTTCGTCGGATCACAATCCCGACACGATGATCTAACAATGGTCGTAATTAAGATCAGGTAGATTTTTTAATTGCTTATTTCCTTTAAATTCTGTATATTTTTTTAACTAAGACTGATAAATATATAAATCTAATCTAAAATATTTTTTGACCGCTAATTTCGCTAATTTAAGCGAATTGATTTATTAAGGAATCTTATAATCGGTTCAAATACTAGTTAAAATGAACAATAACGAAGCAAAGAATTTCGTTGGGTGCTGCGGATTATATTGTGGATTTTGTAACAAGTACCAGTCAACAGCACCAAGCCGATGTATTGGCTGCAAATTGGGCGAACAACACTCATGGTGCAGTATTTGGAATTGCTGTGTAAAGAAACACGGATTTGAAACTTGTACTGAATGCGAAGAAGTATTTCAGTGTGAAATCTTCTTGAGAAGAAAAGTCGCCGAGTGGATTCCAGCCGCTGATAATTTACGCCAAATTAAAGCAGTTGGTTTAAAAAGCTGGTTAATTGAACAAAGAGAAAGACAGGCATTATTAGAAAAGCTACTCCAGAATTATAATGATGGTCGATCAATGAGCTTTTACTGTAAAGCCTGTTCACGAATGTCAATCGATTTAATTA
>CBFDBN010000146.1:0-8447 GCA_965603055.1 uncultured bacterium
TTCAAGACAATTCTTGGCGGCGCGGCTGGAAAAATGATGAACAAAAAATAGCCGATGTAGTAGCAGATAATCGTTGTGATCAACGTATATCGAAATGCCTGGTATCGTTTTTGAAAATAAAGCACCACTGCCACGCAAATATTTAACACAAAATAGTTGGCATAAGCGGCAATGAATATGTCTGTCAATGTGGGATTAATGAACTGTTCCGCCCAAACACAGGGCTGAACGCCAAACAGCCAATCATCGATTCTAATTAACCAACCCTGAACATCTGCCTGGTTAGCAAAATGAACTGTGTCGTGAAGATTCGTATAAATAGCGATACAGAAGCCAAAGGGTAACCAATCCCGAATAAATCTCCAATTTTTTTTCAGTTTTATTATGATTAAAAAAATAGCAAACACCCCAACTGTGATCCACATCCGCTGCCAATCGCCCAGGATTCGTTTGGGCACCAGATCGAATGATAAAAAGTAAAAATATGCCTTCGAAGTAAAATAAACCATTGGCAGGAAAAAAAGAATGGCAATCACTTCTTCCAATCGCAGTTGCAGTATTTTAGTTAGAATTTGTTTAAAGAAAAATTTTACTCTGTGCCGGCTTTCCATTGTCGTGGGAGAAAAGTTATAATCGTACCGATTATTTTTTTGTTTTTACAGCAAGAGTACTGCATTAAATTTGTACACTTTTATCAGCAACTTTAAGTACTTTTAACTTTAGCCACTGCGCTTCAGGGTGTTTTATAATAATTTCCATATCCATTCCCCTTGAATATATTGCTCTGTAAATCCGAAACATCAGCATTTCCATTTAAATAAATACCATAAGTTTGACTATTCTCAATGATGCAATTTCGAATAGTTGGAGAAACATTATCGCAATATATCATTCCTGGTCGATTCAAATCACCGCCGCCAAACCGTAGATGGCAGTTGATTAACTGACAATTTCTGGCATTCGCAAAATTGCTGAAAAACATAAGGTTCCATATTCCAACAACTGGCTGTGAGCCCTCAATCATAACAAGGTTCTCAGTTCCATCGGCAATCAATCCGCCGTTCACCAGAATTTCAAATCCACTGCGTTCAGCCATTTGAATATTTACTCCCGGGGCAAGAATCAAAGTGCTGGATTGGATTTGAATCGTACCATAAACTCGATAGGGAACATCCATACTCATCCAATATCCATCTTTAACAATGGGCTGTTCCCGGGGACTGCCCCTCACTTCGATCACATCACTGCCATTTCCGAGGTAGAACCCGGCAGAGAGTCCTTCCACACTATTAGCCGGAACACTAATCGGCTCCAGGGCATTATTGGTAATTGTATTATTATCAAATCTGCCAGGCTTGATCTGTCCCGCAATATAAACACCGTAGCCATGGCTATGGCGAATAAAACAGTTGGAAATTTCAGGAGAAGCATCTTCCAGAATAATATTAGCAGGACGATTGCTATCCTGTCCGCCATGTTCAATCTCACAATAAATTAATTTTGATTCGGCATCATTAGCAGAGGCGGTAAAATGAATATCTTTCCAGGGACCGCTCCAGCCGCTATCAAAAATTATATGGTCGGATGGTGTTCCAACAGCTTCCAGACTACCTCCATCAAAAACAATCACACCTTCATTATTATCGAAAAGTAATTTAACTGATGGCTCAATGGTCAGTTTCGCATTTTTAATTTTTAAGCCTTCAGCGATTCGATATGGAACAGAAGTATCTTGCCAGGTGGCGTTGATTGTTACATTGCCATCGATAATTCTAACCTGGTTTGTTCCATTATCCAGGTACATATTATTTCCAATCGATGCTACATTATTTGCATAAGTTTGAATAGGCATATATTGACAATTGGAAATCGTATTATCATAGAATTTGATATTCTGACAATCCCCGATCAAATTCACTCCACTGGCAAGACTGCTGTCTATGCTGCATCCAATAATAGTTGGCGATGCATTTTCGCAATGGATCACCGCCCCACGAGTTAGGTCTCCGCCACCATACTTCAACTGGCAATTAATGAGTTGACAGCTATCATCCCGTGCGCCATCGGTAAAATAGATATAGTTCCAGGCGCCTTTTTCAGAAGTCGAACTGGTTAAAATAATCGGCTGTTCAGATCCATCAGCAATAAAGCCAGCTCTATCATTAACTGAAATAGAAGCCGCTTGTTCAAACTGAAGGGTGGTGCCGGGTTTTATTCTTAAAACAGCATTTTCTATTGAAATTGACGTGGCAATAACATGTGTTTTGTCAGATTCCCATATTTCGTAAGCCGTGATATTTTCCACATGCCTGATTATTTTCGATTCTTCTTCTTTTTGAGGAGATAGCGGTTCCTTCGGATTGCAACGAATCCATATTAAAATAGGGATCAGGATGGTTAAATATATGGAAATATGTTTTTGAATATTCACGATATACTCCCTCCCCTGATTGTGACGGATTTTAAACACCCCCGGTGTTTCGGTACAATTTTAGATTTGTTGTATTAAAATTAATAGTACAAAACCAGCAAATTCTAAATGTAGCAGAATCATTGATAGCAGAATAATTTTATTTAAAAATATAAGTGCCCAAATTTCATCAAGTTAGTAATTAAATATTATCACCTGTTATCCCTAACGTCAAACTTGATGTTGACAAAATAACACCACCCGTTTTTCTGTTTTTTATTATTCTGCTAAAAATTTTCTGCTATTTTAAAAATGGCTCGAAATCATAAATTAATGTTTAAAACTAATAAGTCTATTCTTCAATAAAACAGGAGGTTACAATTTAATACTTTTCAAGGCAATTCCGAAATTATGGGATTGCACATGGAGCATAATTAAAATCCAGTTTTCGGTCTCCTTTTACCAAACCGGGCAGCGCACGGAGCATTCTTGGTCACATGTTGTTCTAATAAACTGCACCACAGCGCGACAAATGTTCGACAACTGTTGCTGCCATCCAGGTTTTCTTCCCGGGGAAATGACGCATGTTCACATCTTAAATCACAAAACTTAATTTTTGAACTCACAACACCAGCATTTTCATCAGCCATTTTTAATCCTTTTTTGGAAAAAACATGGATACTTGTTTCTGGATACTCGATACCGGATATTAGAATTTAACGCCCAGAATCAAGTATCCAATATCCAGGATCCAGTCTCCTTCTATCACTGTTGAATCTTGTTTTGAGGTTTTTTTATATTTTTTTCAAATTCACGAATTAGCCTGATATTATCGATATCCCACTGGTTTAAATACCAGTTGTGATATTTTGGATTTTCACAATACCAGGGTTGACTATCAAAATATTTCTGTATTAAATTGTTTTCAAATTTTCTGCCATATTTAGCAAAAAAAGAATTGCGCAATAACATCAATTCGGTTGGTGACATGTTTTGAACCAGGGCAACCGATAATGTATCAAGAGTTACCTGGGGGGGAGAATAGAATCCAACTGGCTCACTATATTCATATTTTTTTAAGAATTCGCTTTCATAATTCCGCTCAGATTTGTCAACCACTTTGAACCATTCTTCAGCCAGGTAAGCCCGAATTGTGATGGAATCAGGATAAAATGCCCAAAACGATCCAATATTAATTGGCAATTGAAAGCTATTTTCCTCACGAATGGCATAATCCTGTCGCACCCAGTTGACCAGGTCAAAGTACCATGATTCCTTGATAGCAGGATTATAGATAGATGGCACTTTGGTGACAATAAAACTAAAAGTGACTTTAATCCATTTTGCTTCATCGGGTTTAAATTTTACTTCCCAGGTATTTAGAAATCCACCCCCTGAGCCGTCATCCGCACTCCATTTCGTTCCCGTGGTTTCAACATAGTTGGGGCATTTTGTCATGAATTGTATGTGATTTATTTCTGTTTCATTTATAAAAACTTTAAAATTTTCAAAACAATCGGAATACAAATCACCTTCAAAGAAACGAATATCAAAACCTGAGGGGAAACCAACCTGTCGTATAATCTCCTGGGCACGCAAGTTTTTCAATAAGGCACGATATTCAACAACCCAGATACCCAATGGATGATGATATAATTCGATATGATTTTCGGATAGTTTTATCTCTTCACATGGTACTAACAAAACATTTCCACTTGGCAAAATTCTCACGGGACCGATTAAACTGAAACCGCTATTGAAGGTTATAAAAATAGTCATTTTTAGCATAAAAAACCATCTTATTACTGGCATCATAATTCGCTTTCCTGGTTTTCAAGATTAAAGTCTAAGTCATGGATATAAAAATACCAGATATTGTTATACCTGGTCACCAATTGCACAATATCCGACCTATCAATTTGGGTTATGAATAATTTCTGACCAGTACTGATACAATTTAACGATATTATCGGTAATTAAGTTTAATTGTGAAATAATTTTTATATATTAAATCGAACATAATTTATGATGATTAGTTAGAATTACCTTTTTGAAAAATATCAATTTAATAACTATTACTGATTTAAATCTTGCAATTAGAAACTGTATTAACTTTATAATTTACAATGAAATTAATAGAAAAAAGCGTATCATAATTAGTTAATTTATTTATAATGATTGGCGTTGATAACAAATTCGTTGGCACAACTTTATAAGACACAATAATCTAACAGTATTTAGCAAAGTCTGGCACACCATTTGCACTCCAAATATTCTGCAAGACGAACAATCCACCCATAATTTATCACCGCAAAGTTGAGGAGGTAGCCTGGTGCATAGTATGAATCTTTCTGTTTATAGCAAACCAGGAAATAAGCATGACCCATCTTCCATTAATGGAATTTTTAATTACGACGTAAAAAAATCAGAAAAATACCAGGTTAAGGTCGATGAAATGAATAGCCAAATTAAGAACCTGGAAAATTCACTGGGAAAATTACAAGCAAAAGTCCAGGCGTATCACGATATTATTTTGAAATACGAATCTGTTTTTCGGGAAGAGCTTTTGCTTTATCGACTACAAAAATCGAAACTAACGACAATTCAAGAAGCTTTTCACGATCAAGAATTATTTACCAAAGAGATTGAACAGCATATCGCTTCATATATTAATGACCCACCTCCACAAAATACCAAATATTCTTCTTTTAAACGCATTATACTCAGATTTTTCCGCCAGAATAGACTCAATCAATCAACTGCTGATACAAAAATATCTGAAATGGAACAGCTCATTAATAAAAAACAGCAGCTATTAGAGAAATTCCAATCGGATATAAGAAACTGGAAAAAACCATCAATGAAAATCGCTGCACCTGAAGCACAGCAAATTACACTCAACTAAATTGATGATTGAAATATATACAAATAAAAATATATAATCAATAAAAAAACTCAATACTGAGAAATTTGGTATTGAGCTTTTTTTATGGAGAAATGTTTCGCGCCCTATTCTGTAAAGAGTTGAATTTTTGTTTTTTCCTCCAGAGAATAAGCATTTTTTACATATCTGTTTTAGAACAATTTTCAAAGCACTAAAGATAACGAATAAACATTTTTATTAAAAACGGTATTATCAATATAAGAAAAAGCTGAATAATCTGAAAGATGAAGCATTTTGTACACATTTACCTTAAAACATTTTTTTAATAAGTAGAGATAACTAATACACACTTTTAATATACGAGGTGGATTCGCTGAGGCGAACCACCAGAACACTAAAAAAAATCTTTGCGGGTCATCCTTCGGCTGATCTTCGACTTTGCGGCTTTGCATGATCATTTAATAATTACTTGATCTCAATAATCTCAAACTCAGGTAGCTCATCCCGATCCAATACCAATACCTTCAACTTTTGATCATCTTTTGTTAAATTGATTGTCCACTTGTTTTGATTATTTTGAATTTCGATACCTGGCAATGTTTCATTTTTTTCAAGCAGAGTGGCAGCCATCAGGATAAAGGCTTCCTTCGCCTGTTGAGTCGAAACGACATCGACAAAGGGAAAAGCTCCGAAAGATTCAGGCACTGGCAAAAAATCGGAATCAACCTGGATTTCAGGCGATCCAGCGCAGACCCCATAAAGTCTGGCGTGAGGACGAGAAATGACAAATGAATTTTTATCAAATGTTCCTTTGCCTTTTTTATCAGAATTTTCGATATGCCATCGGGCATTTAAAATTGAAGGGTTCTGTTTTTTAATTAATTTATCGAGCACGATCATAGCAGGGATTTTATCAAAAACAAGCACCGTTCGGGTAACAGATTTGACATCCTCATCAATCAAATTATAAGCGGGCGTAGCATCGCTTGCCCAGAAAACATAGTTCTGGCGCTCTCCAAATCGCACGATTTTAGCTGAAGCCTTTGAAGCATTCGTTCCTTCCTCGCCGTTGTGATATTGGTGTCCTTTGCCATCGATCAAAACTGTGTTATGAGCAGGAGAAGTTCGCAATAACCAGCCTGGGCTGTTGGGATCGTAGGTGGGATGTTTGGTATCCGTGAGCAAGATCTCCCCGCCAAATTTCAAAATAATCGAATTGCGATCGGCATTTTCATGATTGGAAGGAGGACCGCTTCGCATAGCAACGACCAGATCATCAATGCCATATCCCGTCCGTATTGTAATCCAATCCAATTCCAGTCTTCTGAAATAATCTTTATTCGAAGGCAGAACAGGCTTCACCTTCGGATCGTAATAGACCAGCGAAAAAATATCATGCCCCCGGGGATAATTCATCGCCACATGCTGAGCAACACCATCTCTCGATTTTTTGGCAATCCAAAAACTAACTGCAGAATTCAGACTATTGCCTGCATCGCCAAAATTCACACTGCCGGCTGGTTCTAAATGATGAGGCAGAAACAGGGCTAAATTGCAATCGATCATGCCAGGATAATTAGCAGCGTCAAACAGTTCAATCCCTCTTTTTCGCTGCATCACCTCCATGAAGTAGATCAAATACGTCATGGCGTAATTGCAATACGACATACCTTCATCATAGCTGCCATCAGAATTGATCAGCTTGATAAATCGATAGTAGCTGTCCATCAGGATTTCAAAATAATCACTGAATCGATCATCTTGTTCACCCAGGGTAAACATACCCAAAGCCATCCCCCCTGAAATTACCGCTCGAAAATTATTGTGTCCCAGGATGACAGGCCAGCGGCTCATATCGGGCACTTCATAGTGATCGGGGTACTCAGGATCAAAGCCCCAGCCCTTAACCGTTTCAGGATAGCGCATTCCATACAATGACAGATAACACGGTTCGCATCCCTTCTCTTTAATTTGCTTGAGGATTTCCGCCCGTTCCTTTGGACTCAGCAAATCGTAAATCCAGTCATAAGCCAACGACATCCATGCGGTCATTCGCCCTGCCCTGAGAAATCCCAGCGTATGTTTACCATCCTCAAGAAAGTAATCCCAGCGTTTCTTTTTTAGCACTTCCAGCATTTCTTGCCGAGCTAATTCTCCCCGTTTTCGATCCCCAGTAACAGCATAAATAAATGCCTCTCGCATCAGATTGTGATCTTTTTTGACATCTGCATCCAGCAGCGATTGCCAGTAATCTTTGAACATGGGAAGCTGGGTATTCTCCCGAATTCGAGGGACATCTTGTTTCGAAAACATCAGGTTCAGGGGGAATTCGTCGGCTTGTGGTTTTTCAGTTAACAGACCAATAATGAGTAAAATGAAGAGCGTAACAAATGAGTGCTTTGTTAGACTTGGTTTCATCGTTTCTCCTTGTTTTTAAAATCGTTCGGAAGGAATAATGGAATCCTGGATTATTGGAGAAAATAGCGATACTCCAACAATCCATTACTCCACAATTCCTATATTCCATTATTCCAATTCGGTTTCAACTTGAATGAAAATATTAGAACAACAAGTTTAAATTACCCCCACCATTATCAAAAAAAATCACTCATCCCACTTCTTTAAAAACTTCTCCGCCTTCTTTTTTACCGCATTTCGAGTATTATTCAGTTCCTTTTTAACAAATGCAATCACATCGCTTTTATTTTTTATCTGCTCAAAATACTGATCAAAAGCAGTGATCGCATGTCCTTTTAGAACGTTGTAACATTCAGGAGTCGGCAATTCAAGGCGGTCAATCTGTAAAATTTTTTTAGTAATGGATTCTTCAAAATATGGCTTTGATTTTGCAATTACAGCAGAATTCGTCACGACATTGCCTGCTGTGACCAGGTTTCCTTGCTTCATTAAATCATAAAATTTGTCAAATAAATTATCAAACTTTTTCTCCGAATCGACTGGCGTCAAATTCGCAACGACTATGATCGCATTCCATTTCAGAATATTATTCTCATTATCCAACTGCCCAGCAAAAAAATCAAAATGCGGATAAAGCGTTTCAGGCTTGTCTTTGCTGATGAGTGCCAATATTTTTGCTGATTTGAATTTAATCTTAGCAGGTTTCATCATAAATCCGTTTAAAAGGAAGGACAC
>CBFDBN010000147.1:0-8447 GCA_965603055.1 uncultured bacterium
AGGATATGCCGGTGTTTTTGAATATAATACAGACCTGTTCAAAGAATCGACCATCAAAACGATGTTCGAACATTTTCAAAAATTATTAGAGCAGATCGCGGCAAATCCAGAGACCAAACTGGCTAGTCTATCACTGTTGACCGAAGATCAGCAACGTCAAATTATCGAAGAATGGAATGATACTGAAACGTCATTCCCGGCTGATCAGTGTATTCATCAAATTTTTGAAACGCAGGTGACAAAAACTCCAAATGCTGTGGCTGTGATCGCTGAATCCGGTCAGCTTACCTACCAGCAACTGAATGAGCGAGCCAATCAACTGGCGCGAGTTTTGCAGCGTTGTGGCGTCGGTTCAGAAGTGCCGGTGGGAATTTGTTTGAAGCGTTCTCCAGAGATGATCGTTGGTTTGATGGGAATTTTGAAATCCGGCGGATGCTATTTGCCGTTAGATCCAAATTATCCGGATGATCGGCTGGAGTTTATGATCGAAGATTCTGCCATCCCGGTGTTAATTACCCAGCAGGATCTGGTCGATTCCCTGCCAGTTCACCCGGCAAAAATCATCTGCCTGGATCGAGATTGGGATGAAATTGCTCAAGAAAATAAAGAAAATTTAATCGGTGACACGTCTTCACGCAGCACGGCTTATGTGATTTATACCTCTGGTTCGACCGGTCATCCCAAGGGAGTGATGGTGGAACACCGATCCGTAGTCAATCATAACATGGCGTGCATTTCGATGTTTGGATTGACTTCGCAGGATCGGCTGCTTCAGTTTGCTACCATAAATTTCGATACTGCTGTCGAGGAGATTTTTCCCACACTGTTGCAAGGGGCAACGCTGGTGCTTCGCAGTGCTGATGGCGCGCTGGCTACCGGGGAAGATTTAATGAAATTAGTTGAGAGATATGGGCTGACGGTTTTGGACCTGCCAACCGCGTACTGGCATGAATGGGTTTACGAAATGACCCTTCAGAACATGGCGATCCCCGCTTCGCTTCGCCTGGTCATCGTGGGCGGTGATAAAACTTCAGCAGAGCGATTCGCTACCTGGCAGAAGGTTGTCGGCTCCAAAATTCAGTGGCTCAATACTTATGGACCCACGGAAGGAACGATTATCGCGACGGCATTCGATCCCGGGGATGGCAAGAATTCCTGGCAGCAGGGGAGTGAAGTGCCTATTGGTCGCCCCATTGCCAATGCGAAAATTCATATTTTAAATAAAGAGATGCAGCCGGTACCGCCCGGAATTGCTGGCGTGCTGCATATTGGTGGTGTTAGCGTGGCTCGTGGCTATCTCAACCGTCCCGATTTGACGGCTGAAAGATTTATTCCTGATCCGTTTAGTAACAAACCGGGCGCCCGGCTTTACAACACCGGCGATCTCGCCCGTTATCTTCCCGATGGTAATATCGAATTTATCGGCAGGAAAGATTACCAGGCCAAGATCAGGGGATTCCGAATTGAACTGGCAGAGATCGAAGCTGAATTAGAAAAACATGATTTGGTTCGTGAGGCGGTTGTCGTGGTGAAAGAGGATTCTCCCAGCATTAAGCGGCTCATTGCTTATTGCGTGCCTGGAATCGAAGGATTTGAGAATGACCTGGGCAAGCGACGTCATGTTCGAGTGCCATTCCTCAGCGAAGCTTCATTGGATTATAATGGCAATCACAGCGCTCAATTAAAAACAGAAGATATTTCCGAAGGCGGGGCACGGCTGATGACCATTTCTCCAGTGTCCGATCTGGATCAGAATCAACAGATGAAAATGGCAGTGAAGCTGCCGATCAATTCAAAATCCATTTCTCTCAGTTCCGACCTTATCTGGAAAAATGGGGAGCGAATAGGAGTTGCGTTTCAAAATTTAAATGAAGCCAATAAAGAATTGCTTAAACAGACGATAAATAAACTGCTGGATAATAGAGTCTTGCTGATGAACGAGCTTCGAACCTATTTAAAAGAACGATTGCCCGATTATATGGTTCCAGCAGCATTTATGATCGTTGACAATTTGGCTCGGACGCCCAGTGGTAAGATTGATCGAAAATCTTTGCCCGAACCCGATCCAGTTCGATTGGAAACCGAAGGGACCTTTGTGGCACCTCGAAATGAAACCGAGGAAAAGCTTGCTGAAATCTGGAACAAGGTATTGAATATTGAAAAAATTGGTGTAAATGATAACTTCTTTGAGCTGGGCGGCGATTCTATTTTAAGCATTCAGGTGATTGCCCAGGCAAACCAGGCAGGATTGCAACTGACGCCAAAGCAGTTCTTTGAACATCCAACCGTTGCAGGTTTGGCTGATGTGGCAGGCATGGGTCAGGCAGTTCAGGCTGAGCAGGGATTGGTAACTGGAAAAGTGCCCATGACGCCCATTCAGCACTGGTTCTTTGAACACGATTCACCGGATCAACATCATTACAACCAGTCGGTCTATTTTGAAGTCACCCAACGATTGGATGCGATGGTTCTCAACCAGGCGATGATACTTTTGTATGAACATCATGATGTGTTACGAATGCGTTTCCGAAAAATCGATTCGACTTATGAGGAATATAACGGGGGAGTCGAAAATGGTGCGCCGTTCATGGCTGTCGATCTGTCAGCAGTACCAGCAGCCGATTTAACAAATGAAATTGAACGATTGACGGCCATATCACAGTCGAGCTTTGACCTGGAAAATGGTCCCATTATGCGAGTTGTGCTGATTGATCCTGGTGAAGGAAAAAACCAGCGGCTTCTAATCGTCATTCATCATTTAGTCGTCGATGGCGTGTCATGGCGAATTTTATTGGATGATATCCAGAATGTTTATGGCCAGATCAAATCGGGTCAGCCGGCGCAATTGCCGCCCAAATCGACCTCTTTTAAATATTGGGCTGAAAAGCTGGTGGAATATTCGCAATCCGATAAATTGATCAAAGAAGCGGAGCGCTGGACATCGCTTGCCAATAGAAATTTTGTGATGTTATTGAAGGATTCCAACGATGGAATAAATGATGTTGCTTCGGAAAAAATGGTTGCCGTGTCGCTTTCAAAAACAGAAACGAACGATCTGTTAAAAGAGGTTCCATCGGTTTATCACACGCAAATTAATGATGTGTTACTCACCGCCCTGGCAAAAGCTTATTATCGATTTACCGGCTCTCGAAGCATGTTAGTCGAATTAGAGGGGCATGGTCGAGAGGACCTGTTTGATGACATCGACCTTTCGCGAACTGTTGGCTGGTTCACATCAGTCTATCCAGTCCTGCTGGATTTAAAAAATAACAAATTTCCTGGTGATGAGCTAAAGACGATAAAGGAACAGTTGCGACAGGTTCCCAATCATGGAATTGGCTTTGGGCTGCTTCGCCATCTGAACGAAGATGAAACGATTCAACAGCAATTTAGCGGGGTGCCACAGGCAGAGATTTGTTTCAATTACCTGGGTCAATTCGACCAGTTGACGACTGGATCGAAAATATTTAGCCCGGCGCATGAATCCAAAGGTTCGGATCATAGCCCACGTACCAAACGAAGTCATTTATTAGAAATAAACGGAAGCGTTGCCGGGGGAAAGCTTCAATTGGATTGGTATTACAGTAAAAATATTCACCAGCGTTCAACGATTGAGAGATTGGCTCAATATTTTATCACTGAGCTGCAAGCCATTATCTCTCACTGCAAGTCACCTCACGCTGGTGGTTTCACACCTTCTGATTTCAAATTAGCAAAAATGAATCAGAAGAAGCTTGATAAAATTATGAACAGATTGGGTAAAAAGAAGGAAAAAGTAATATAATGAGTTCTGAAAACATACAAGATATTTATCCACTTTCTCCCATGCAACAGGGGATGCTATTTCATAGCATTTATAATCCAGAATCGGGAGTGTATGTGGAGGAAATGAGCTGTGTATTAAAAGGTGCATTGAATATATCAGCATTTGAACGAGCCTGGCAAACCGTTGTCGATCGAAATTCAATTTTGAGAACCGCGTTTGTCTGGGAAGAGATCGATGATCCGGTTCAGGTTGTTCATGAACAGGTTGACTTACCGTTTATACGATACGATTGGAGAAATTTTTCAGCAGATGAAAAAAAGAAAAAATGGCAGGAATTCCTTTTAGAGCAGAAGAAAGAGGGCTTCGAGCTTTCCGAGGCGCCGCTGATGCGATTAGTTTTGATCCAGGAAGCTGACGATGCGGTTCGATTCGCATGGATTCATCACCACCTTTTGTTCGATGGCTGGTCCATGCCGTTGTTGCTGGATGAAGTTTTTTCATTTTACGAAGCTTACAATAATGGTCAGCAGTTGCAACGAACGCCAGCCCGCCCCTATCGAGATTATATCGAGTGGCTGCAGCAGCAGGATCAAGATCAGGCGGAAAAATTCTGGCGTAATAAACTCCAGGGATTTAGCGCGCCGACGCCAATTCCGGTTCAAGGTTTAGCAGATGATGAAGTTGAAAAAGGAGAGGATTATTGCAATGACCACATCATCCTTTCCCAGGAATTGTCCGATGCGCTCCAGGAGCTTGCCCGTCAACATCAATTGACCTTGAGTACCATTTTTCAAGCAGCCTGGGCAATATTATTGAGCAATTACAGCGGCGAAGACGATGTTGTTTACGGCTCCACGGTATCAGGACGTCCGACCGATTTAATTGGGTCTGAATCCATGCTGGGACTTTTTATTAACACACTACCGGTTCGAGCACAAATTTCAGCACGGGCTTCACTGCTTTCATGGCTCAAAAATTTTCAGATTCAATTAAGTGAATTAAGGCAGTTTGAATATTGCAGCTTGATCCAGATTCAAGGCTGGAGTGAAATTCGACGTGATTTGCCGTTGTTTAATAGTATTCTGGTGTTTGAAAATTACCCAGTCGGTGAAGCAATGGCCGATAGCAAAGGAAGTGTCAATATCCAGGACATTGAATCCGTTTCCCGTACTAATTATCCGCTTACCGTTGTTGTTTCTCCCGGGAAACGTTTGGGATTGGATATCCATTACGAACGAAAGTTGTACGATCCCTCTACTGTTATGCGGATGCTGAGCCATGTCGAGAAGCTATTAAAGAGTTTTGTCGCTGATCCAGAACAACACATCTCCAGCTTATCTTTTTTAACAGAACCAGAGAGGCAACAGCTTTTATCGGAATGGAATGCAACAAAGGTTGATTATCCAGATGATAGCTGTATTCACCAGTTATTCGAAGAACAGGTTGAAAAAACACCTGACGCCACGGCTCTCATTTTCGAGGATCAGAAGATAACCTATCTAGAGCTGAATGAGCGGGCTAATAGATTGGCGCATTATTTGAGAAAATCAAATATGAAGCCGGAGACCTTTGTTGGAATTTTCATCGAGCGCTCTATCGAGATGATTGTCGGAATTATGGGAGTTCTCAAAGCCGGGGGAACCTACATTCCAATGGCTCCGGATTATCCTTCGGAACGCCTGGCTTATATGATCGATGATTCCGATCTTTCAATGCTGCTGACAACCCAGAATCTTATATCGAAATTACCTGAAACCACGGCTGTGGTGATGTGCCTGGATGCCGAATGGGCGAGTATCGAGCAGGAATCGGCGGAAAATTTGAAAACTGGCATAACTGTTGATAATCTTGCCTATATGATTTATACCTCGGGCTCTACCGGCAGACCAAAGGGCACGCTCTTGCAACATCTTGGTTTGACTAATTTTATTACTGATTATGCCAGACAATTCGAGCTCGGTGAAAACGATTGTATGTTGCAATTTGCATCTTTTAGTTTTGATGCATCAGTGGCTGAAATATTCATGGCGTTAATATCAGGATCGGCGTTATGCCTGGCGCCCCAAAATACGATTATGTCGATTGATAGTTTAACTCAATTGATAGATGAAAAGTCTGTGACTCATACGATTTTACCGCCAACCATGTTGTCCGTGCTGCCTGCTGATGGATTGAAAACATTAAAATATATAATGTCGGCCGGTGAAAACTGCACGCAAAGTATTGTGTCGAAATGGACGCAGGGAAGAAATTTTTATAATGGCTATGGACCCACAGAAGCGACAGTAGGACCAACTCTCTATCGGGTAGGACGGCTAACGGAAAATGGGAAAAGTATACCGATTGGGCGACCGATTTCTAACGTTCAAATTTACCTGCTGGATCGGAATTTAAATCCATTACCCATTGGCGTGCCCGGTGAGTTAATGATCGGTGGTGTCGTTCTGGCAAGGGGTTATCACAATCGACCGGACATGACGGCAGAGAAGTTTATTCCAAATCCTTTCAGTGACGAGCCAGGACAACGTCTCTACCGCACTGGCGACCTGGCGCGTTATCTACCCGATGGAAATTTAGAGTTTATTGGAAGAATTGACCATCAAGTAAAAGTGCGGGGTTTTCGGATTGAGTTAGGTGAAATCGAAGCCGCTTTGGTCGGACATCCTGCTGTGCAAATGTCCGCAATCAACACCATCGAAGACGAACAAAACATAACCCGCCTGGTGGCTTATTATAAATTAAAACAAGATTTAGATCAGGTCCCTTCAATCAGTGATTTGCATGGCTATTTTAAAAGCAGGCTTCCTGAGTACATGGTGCCTTCGGTTTTTATGGAGCTCGATGATTTTCCCCTCACGCCGAGCGGTAAGGTTGATAGAAAAAAACTCCCCATACCGGAAGAAGGTCGTCCTGAATTGGGAAAAGAATATATGGCGCCGCGAACTCCCACAGAAGAACTGCTGGCAGGGATTTTCAGCCAGGTATTGGGTGTGGAAAAAATTGGAATTTATGATAACTTTTTTGAACTGGGCGGGCATTCACTGCTGGCGACACAATTGTTGAGTCGAGCCAGGGAAACTTTCCAGGTTCCTATGGAACTTGGTGAGATTTTTGAATCACCAACAATATTTGCTATTGGCAGGAAGATTGAGGATCTGCGATTGACTGCCAAAGGGATTTCTGTCCTGCCTTTGGTTCCAGTCCCGCGAGAGGGTGATCTACCATTATCCTTTGCCCAACAAAGACTCTGGTTCCTGGATCAGTTAGAACCAGACAGTCCCTTTTATAACATCCCAACAGCGTTACGACTGACTGGATTGCTGAACCTGGATATGCTGGAGCAAAGTATTCATGAAATAGTGGACAGACATGAATCGCTGCGAACCACCTTTCAATCAAAAGATGGCAAACCATACCAGGTGATTGCAGATAAATTGGAATTGCCGATAGAAAAAATTGATTTAAGTTCCCTGCCGGAAAATGAGAGAGAAGCAGGTGTTTTAAAATTAGCCAAAGAAGATGCTCAAAAACCGTTTAATATAAGTGAAGGACCGTTGCTTCGCTGCACACTGGTTCAGGTTGATGAATTGGATTTTGTTATCCTTTTCAATATGCACCACATTATTTCGGATGCCTGGTCAGTGGGGGTGCTAATTAGAGAAGTGGCTGCGCTGTACGAAGCTTACTTAGATGGTAAAAAATCACCATTGGATGATTTGTCCTTGCAATATGCTGATTTTGCCAACTGGCAGCGCAACTGGTTAACCGGGGATGTTTTGGAAGCCCAACTTTCGTATTGGCGTCATCAGCTTGAAGGTGCTCCACCCATGCTGGAATTAGCGACAGATCGCCCCAGGCCTGCCGTGCAGAGTTTTCATGGGGCTACGGTGAATTATCAAATTCCGCGGGATGTGACGATTGCGCTCAAAGAGCTGAGCCAGCAAGAAGAAGTCACGCTATTTATGACGATGCTGGCTGCATTTCAAACATTGCTCTTTCGGTACACCGGTCAAAATGATATCAGCGTGGGAACACCGATCGCCAATCGAAATCGTGTGGAAACAGAAAATTTAATTGGATTCTTTGTCAATACGCTGGTGATGCGAACCGTTATTCCAGGGGATTCATCGTTTCGTGAATTGATGAGTCGGGTTAGGGATGTATCCCTGGGAGCTTATGCCCACCAGGATATTCCATTTGAGATGCTGGTCGAAGAACTTCAACCAAAGCGGGATTTGAGCCATACGCCGTTGTTCCAGGTTATGTTTGTATTTCAAAATGCGCCGGTTCAAAATATCGAGCTTTCCGATCTGACCATAAAGCCGATTGAAGCCGAGAGCGGTACGGCAAAGTTCGACCTTTCTATTGTGTTAAATGAAGCAGAAGACGGAATAGTTGTTTCTTTCGAATACAATACCGATCTGTTCGATGAGAGTACAGTTAAAAAATTATTTCATAATTTTGATATAATGCTGCAGGGTATCGTTGCCGATCCGGATCAGGTGGTTGCAAATTTACCGGTATTAACCGATCAGGAAAAACAGCAAATGCTTGAAGAATGGAATGCCACGGAAGCAGATTTTCCAGATGATAAATGCGTGCATGAGCAGTTTGCACACCTGGCTCAATTGAATCCAGGTGCAATTGCAGCAACGTACGAAGGGCAGCAATTGAGCTATCA
>CBFDBN010000148.1:0-8403 GCA_965603055.1 uncultured bacterium
GGAAAAGGATTTTAATAGGAATTGTTTTTGATAAACAATATTTTTAAAAGAGAATTGAACTATGGAAACCATTACCTTATCTTCTCGAAAAAAAACACCAAAAACTTACGTTCAGAATTTATCTGAAATAAAAGACAAGCTGAATGAGTTGAAACTGCAACCCGGTCAACCGACGATCTTGTTAGTTGGCGGCGCTGATGCTCTGGATGAATCCCTGGCTCAAAGCCTGAAATCTCTCTTTGTGGAAAACCTGGCACCATTCGCTGAAGAGCTTGGCGCTTATGTCGTTGATGGTGGTACTGATGCCGGGGTAATGCGTTTAATGGGAGAAGCCAGAAAAGAGATCGATGGAACATTCCCCTTAATTGGGGTCGCAAGTATTGATACAGTTAATTTTTTAGGTAATCAACCGAAAAATCAAAATGCTGCTGACCTTGAGTCTAATCACACACATTTTGTTTTTGTACCGGGAGAAAATTGGGGAGACGAATCGCCCTGGCTCCATCGTATAGCAAGTTTTTTATCTGAAGGATCAACATCCGTCACTATTTTAATCAATGGTGGCGAAATTGCTCGCAAAGATGTTGAAAATAGTCTCGTTTCAGAGAGATCAGTTATTGTCATATCTGGAACCGGGCGGCTGGCAGATGAAATAGCAAAGATGAAAAAAAATCCGCCATTGATTAAAGTTGTGGATTTATCTGAAATATCTGAAAAATTAAGAACGACTTTAGCCAAATCACTCAAAAGTGGTGAAGTTGACAAATATGATGAATACAAATTTTTTGCAAAGAGCACTCAATTTCTAACTGAAAGACGACAATCAGCACACCGAGTATATCTTTCTGTGAATACAGCTATTTTTGCTGTAATGGCATTTTTAATTAAAGATGCAAAAATAGAAGTAACAAAACTGGTATTAGCAAATTTACCTTTAGTAATTGTAGGAATTTTAGTTTGCTGCGCGTGGTTAAAGTTTATCAACCAGTACAAAGAATTGATTAATTGGCGATATGGTCAATTGATGGGAATGGAGAAGACTCTGAAAAATAGTCATCGTATGTATATCAAAGAGTGGCAGGATTTTTTCAAACCATTCAGTGGCAAAGAAAAATTTGGCTTCTCCAGATTGGAAGCCTGGCTGCCCAAACTTTTTATAGCACTTTACTTATCATACGAGATTTTTCTGATAAGATGGATTGTTTTCAGATGAGTATCAACTATTTTCTATTATCTAAACTAAAACTCTGGAGGAATAAAAAATGGAATACACATTCAAAGACCTCAAAGGAAAAACAGTAGCAGAATTACGAGAAATCGCCAAAGGTATTGAACATGAGGCAGTTAAAGGTTATACCCAATTGAACAAGGAACACTTGTTAGAAGCTGTCTGTAACGCGTTGGGTATTGATATGCACGTTCATCATGACGTAAAAGGTATTGATAAACCGAAAATCAAAAGAGAGATCAGAAAATTGAAATTAGAGCGTGATAAAGCGCTGGAAGCCCATGATCACAAAAAGCTGAAAGACATTCGGCAACAGATTAAAAAGCATAAAAATAAGCTGAGAAGGGCAATGGTTTAGACCTATCCCCCAAAAAATTGAATTCGAAAGTAAAATTAATGAATTAAATAGGAAAAAATTTCAAGGAATGACCCGATTCAACTACATTTTGATTCTTTCCCTTGTTGCTATTGTTCAACTGGATAAAGCATCTCTTTTCGCTCAAAAACCAGTCTCGCTGCTGAACAAAGTTAAGGTAGAATTTACTTCTTCCAACCTGCCAATCATCGTTATCGATACTGATAATCAGAAAATCAAAGACGAGTATCGTATTCCAGCCCTTATGAAAATTATTTACAACGGTGAGGGGATCCTGAATTATCTTACAGATCCGCCGAATAATTACGACGGCAGGATCGCTATCGAGCTGCGAGGAAGCGCATCGCTAAGGTATCCCAAAAAGGGATATCGTTTGGAGACACAGGACTCTCTGGGTAATAATCTAAATGTCTCATTAATAGCTATGCCAGCAGAAAATGATTGGATTCTTTATGGACCGTATGATGATCAATCATTAATCCGAAACGTGTTGGCATACAAGCTGTCAAAGGATATCGGTCGATATGCCAGTCGAACACGGTTTTGTGAGTTGGTTTTGAATGACGATTATCGCGGCTTGTATGTGCTGATGGAAAAAATCAAGCGGGATAAAGATCGGGTGGATATTTCCCGCATGGATTCCCTGGATACGACTGGCGATGCGGTGACTGGCGGTTATATGATCAAATTCGATAAGGAGAAAGGCGAAAATTTTGGCGGCTGGTGGTCATCACACGGAATTTTTTATCAATATCACTATCCCAAAGCCGATGAAATCATTGCAGAACAAAAAACCTACATTGGAGATTTTATGAACCAATTCGAATCAGCGATGTCTCGATCCGATGTTGCTGATTCGACTTATGGTTATCCTAAATATATCGATGTCGCTGCTTTTGTTGATCATTTTATTTTAAATGAATTTTGCAAGAACATCGATGCTTATCGAATTAGCAATTATATGTTCAAAGATCGTGATAGCAAAGGCGGCAAGTTGAATGAAGGACCGATCTGGGATTTTAATCTCAGCTTTGGCAAAACCTGGTTTCCAGAGGATGCCTATCGTGTGGATGAGTGGGAAATTGATCATAATCGATATAAGCCATACGATTGGCCCAAAGTGCCGTTCTGGTGGGAAAAATTAGGTCACGATCCGGCATTCGCCCGACGAGCCGAAACCCGGTGGCGAGAATTGAGAAATGGTGTTTTGCACCTGGATAGTGTTTATCAGTCTATTGATCTGCTTGTCGATACATTAGCTGAAGCCAGAATCAGAAATTTTGAACGCTGGCCCGAATCGGCTAAAGATCATTCCTACGAAACTGAAATTCAGTTGATGAAACAATGGATCAGTGATCGAGTGGATTGGATTGAATCGAATTTTGATGAACTGTCTTCTATAAAATATCCATTAAAGACCGAAAAAACTCCCCACTCTTTTTTTCTGGATCAAAATTATCCCAATCCTTTTAATAGTGAGACCACAATTGAATATCAACTTCCGACCGCTTTACGGGTGACGCTTAGTATATATAATGTTCAGGGACAGGAGATTGCTACGATACTTGATGAGAAAAAGGAGCCTGGTTTTCATCAGGTCCGATGGGATGGAAAAGATGCAATAGGTAGTACTTTGGCAAGTGGGATGTATATTTACCAGGTTCGGGCAGATGGTTTTGTATTGACAAAAAAATTAATCCTGTTAAGGTAAATGGGCAATTGTCGATTTACGAATTATGATTTAAGAAGTTATAGTTTTCTTATTCCCCAATTACCGAATTCCACAATTACCCAGTTACCCAATCGCACAATTACCTAACCTGGACAAGCCAGAATCAAAAAGAAAAAGAATTTGCCCTCAGAAATGAAATCCCACAGAAATGAATTTTTAGTTTTTTTTATTCTGAGACATTTCAATTCTGAGAGCTAAAAAGTCTTTGCTCTTTGGGCAAGAATTTAACTTTTTAGATACTAATCACCCAATCTTCTTTAGGCGGATTATAGTAACCAAAGCGAATCCACGGTGATTTTTCTTTTATTAATTTTTGCCAACGTAAGATACCAACTGCCGTTGTTGTTTTATTTGATAAATCCAACTCTTGAACATACCATTCCGGATCGATATTCAAATTCCGCATCTGGATATAATCGACTCGAAAATCTGTTACAATTTTGATCAACTGTTCCATCTCTGCTGGATCATCTGTTAAGCCGGGGAAGATGAAGTAATTCAATGAAATCCAGCGATTGTATCGGCGCATGATTTTTATGGATTCTAAAAAATTTTCAAAACCATAATCTTTGGGTCGGTAATAGGCACTATATAAATCAACTTGGGCACTGTTCAGACTGACACGGATGCTGTCCAATCCCGCCTGGCAGAGTCGTTCGATCACCCCGGGGTAACAGGCATTGGTATTTAAATTGATAGTTCCCCGGGTTGTGATATTGCGAATTTCACGAATAGCTGCTTCCAACAAATCACCCTGCAAAAGCGGTTCACCTTCACAGCCCTGTCCAAAACTGATAATGGATCGAGGTGCATTTTCTAGATGGGGGACAGCAAATTCTACGATTTCATCGACGGTCGGTACAAATTCGATTCGATTTTGGGCAACTGACACGCCATTTTTAGGTTGTTTTGAAATACAGCCGATACATTTCGCGTTGCATGACGGACTGGTCGGCACCGGGCATTCCCATCTCCCCAGCACAAAATTTTGCGCTGCCGGGCAATAGTAGCGACGTACGCAATTATCGACCAGGTGATTCACCAGTCGGTTGTTCGGATATTTTTCCAGCACCTTTTGGGCAGATTTATCAATCAAATCATAATCGAAGTAAGCCAGGTCCTGTCGAATATCATCATCCACTCGAATGGCTGTCGTCCAGAACTGGTCATTTTTCCAGCCGACCGGTGTGTAGGCAAAAAGCGGCAATTTCACGGCATCTTTCCTGGTTTGATAGGCTGCACAGTACAATTGCGTATAAGCTGGCGCTAAAAACACACCAGCAGCGATAACCGGCTGTCCGCGATATTTTTTCAGTGTGACATAGTTATTTCGCTTCCGATCATATCCCACTGGATAGCGATTGGGTAATTCTACCAGGACACTGCCGTGTGGGAGGGGAATCAATTCGCCAGGATCAGGTAAGATTCGCTCGTTAATTCGCATACCGACCATTTCTAATCCTGGAATCTCGAACACATTGCCGCTGCCGTCGCTGGCTACCAGCCAGGGGAGTTTGGATTTTTTCATAAATCTTGTTTACTACATTCAGAATTGAATCTTTGATTAAATTACACCGTAATTATTTAAAATGGTGGACAAAATGGCATTTTGTTTTTCGAGAATATACCAAATTTTTGATTTAAAACCAATACAAAATATTTAAAATTGTTGTTGACAATTATCCAGATTTCGCCTAATTTAGAAGTGAATGAAATAGCAATGATAGTACCATGAAAAAAAATTATCGGTTTATACAATTCACGACTTTATTAATTCTCATCATCCTTTTTGCCTGCCAGAAAGAAAAAACAACTACTGTTTCGGAGCTTGAGCAGCGAATCAACCAAAATCGACAGGATAATTTAAATTCCTTTCTGCTGGACAAAATCAAACAAAATAAGATTGTCATGCTTGGAGATCACGAACATGGGCAGGGATTGTACTCCCGTATCGTGATTGATTTTTTAAAATATTGGTTAGATCAAATCGAGCACGAAGAAAACAAAAGCATTCCTTTTAGGATGGCTCTATTTCTTGAACATGACTCTTTGACCAATCAACGGCTTTATCGATTTTTTCAGTCGGGTAATTTAATGGATTTTATTGAACCTGAAGATTTTGCTGTGGATTTTACAATTGATAAGATAGAATTTTTTCACGATCTGCGTGATATTCGCTGGCGTATTCAGGAGCGAAATCATACAGCTCCCTCTGATAATAAAATTCATTTTGAAATTATCGGTCCAGAAAGGATTCCCAGTACAGTGGAAGAATCTCAAAATGAACCGGAAATTTTCTCGATAGAACAACGGGATAAATTCTCAGCAGAACAGGTTCATCGCTATTTAGAAATACACCCTGGTTGTCGAGCGTTTATTTTTTATGGGGCGGCTCATTTATTTAGAAGAAGTTGGCCCAAAAGTACTCCGCCGTATTACACTTATACGCTGGCTTATCATCTTACCGAGAAATATACAAATCACGGTGGATGTTACACGATTTTTCAGTATAATCTGGGTGCAGAATCCGGACTGCCCCCTGTTTTTGACAAGCCCAGCCATAGCTATGCACTTGAAAATCAATATTTAACAGGACTGAAGTTTGATCTGCCCCGGTTTCCGTATGATGCCGATGCATCTTTTTTTCTGGATGATTTCAGTAAGCCTGCTGTTCATATAAACCAGGTGCCGACCAACAATTTTTTCAACCTGTTTCTGGATTGCCTGGAAATCTATTTAAAAAATCCCGATAACCCGGGCAATAAGCTGGTAATTAACGCCGCGGTTCAATATTTACAGATGCTATCGGGATTTCCCGTCAGCAAAATAGAATTTGATGATGAGGAAGTTATTTATAACTTATTGAATGATTGGAAGATGTGGTATCTGCAAAATGGATTCGATCCAATTTTTTGGACACGAGGCTACCAGTTTTTACTGGAACCTTTCCGTCTCTATCGTCAAAATCCCTATCAAGAAAATCGACTTCAAATTGAACAGGTTCTAAAAAAATTATCTGGTTCCGTACCAGATACCACCCGGGATGATCCGGCTGAACAGGTGCGGATCTGGCTGCGTCATTTAGAGCAGAATAAAATTCCTATAATGGCTCCCCGGCTGATTCAAATTTGCTGGGTTGGTAATGCGGATGAACAACGGCAGGCGATTATTGAATTAAAAAAATTGACCGGTGAAAGTTTTAACACAGCCAAAGAATGGACAAAGTGGTGGCGAAAAAAGGTGGCGTTGATAAATCGAATGATGAATTGAAGTCGTCGCTCCGTCTTGAGAAGGAAATAACCATTCAAAGGTTCAAAACCATTGAAAGAATACACCTTCTAGAACAGCTAACGAATTAATATTTCTTGCTTAATAAAAACAGTTTTAATCAACAACTTCCCAGAACTTACGATTTCTATAACTAGACATCTGCAAAATTAAAATATAATTGTCATTTCGAACGGAACGAAGTGAAGTGAGAAATCTGTATATCTTATAATATCAGTTGGTTAACCAGATTTCTCACTCCGTTCGAAATGACAATCTATCCTATTTTGCAGATCTCTTATGTACACCATTATAGGGAGGATGGATATACTGACCTGTAGAATCTTTTAAATAAATTTCACCAACCGACCAAATATTATTCTCATCAATAATAGCCACGTCTTTTAAATAGGATGAAGCTCCTTCTCCCAAATACGTAATTTGCCATTCAAAATTATGGCTGGTGGTATCTGGCACAATAGTTTCATTTGGCTTTGTTGGAGGATATTTATTGTTGCATGAAATAGTTATTTGAACAATAAAAAAAATAGAAATCATGTAATAGTATAATTTCATGGTAAAACCGCAAAACAAACATTTAGAAATTAATGATAATCTCATAATCAACTTGATTTTTTTTGCTTAATAATGACATTAAAAAATCATTTCATTTTATCAAATCTCAACTACTTATTTGAGTGCCCAAAAAGTGCCCATCTTTATACTAAAATGTACTAATCAGTACTATTGGAGCTTAATTTTTTTCAGGCAAAAAAATAGCCGTAATACCCTTCAAATCAAAGTATTACGGCTTGTATCAATGTGTGGAGCTAAGGAGGATCGAACTCCTGACCTCTTGACTGCCAGTCAAGCGCTCTCCCAGCTGAGCTATAGCCCCAGGTTTTTACGTGCGGTAAAAGTAAGAATATTTTTATAAAAAGTCAAGTGATTTTTTTGTTGACATCATAAGCTCTTTTGGTTATATTAATGTTGGAGATTTCAAATTTTGACTGTGGTTGGAAATACTTCCCAGGATCAATTTTATCTCATAAAAAATTATTCGTTCTAACAATTAATTATTCGTTAAATCAATATGAAGGAGGATAAGTTATGGCACAATATGAAGGCAAAAAAGTCGGTGTCGTTCTTTCTGGCTGCGGTGTGTATGATGGCGCAGAAATTCATGAGTCAGTGATTACGTTATTGGCGCTGGATAAAGCCGGGGCAAAAGTTATCTGCATGGCGCCGGATGTGTCGCAGATGCATGTGATCAACCACATGAAAGGCGAGCCGGCTGCGGGAGAGACTAGAAATATACTGATCGAATCGGCTCGAATTGCCCGTGGGGAGATCAAGAACATGAAAGATGTAACTGCAGCAGATTTGGATGCGCTGATTTTTCCCGGCGGCTTTGGCGCAGCGAAAAATTTGTGTACTTTTGCTGTTGATGGTGTGGATTGTAAAGTGAATGCCGAAGTGGAGCGATTGGTGAATGAAATGCACCGGGCGAAAAAACCGATCGGGTTTATCTGTATTGCGCCGGCAATGGCTGCCAAAATTTTAGGCTCGCATCAGCCAAAACTGACCATTGGCAGCGATCCCGGTACGGCACAGGCAATTGAAAAGATGGGAGGGAAACACGTCGAATGTACCGTCTATGAAGCTGCGGTTGATGATGTGAACAAAGTCGTTTCAACGCCGGCCTATATGCTGGGACCGAGTATTGCTCATGTGGCAAAGGGAATTGAGAAGTGTGTGGAACAAGTTTTGAAGATCGCGAAGGCTTGAGCATAGGGCAAA
>CBFDBN010000149.1:0-8367 GCA_965603055.1 uncultured bacterium
ACGTAGAGTTAGGCTTAATATTTCTGAGCTAAGGATCAGGTTTACAAGTAAAGCAGTTGAAGAACTGATGAATTTGAGAAGGTTCATAAGTTACCTTATTTTATCTCTGAATCGTTACCAGAAATTAATATTGAATATAATCAAAATAATAAAAAAATTCAACAATTTAATTTTTAATTTGATAATCGGAAGAGGGGGACAACCTATTGATCAATTGCCAATATCCAATAATTCGATATGACCATATTTAGGACAAAATGTCTATATTTATACAAAAAACTTTAATTTTCCTAATATTGGGAAAATATTTTTCCTAATACTATACCTCTTTGGTTTAACCTTCACTATTCTATGTTCCAAAACTGCTTTCAATAATCTATGCCTGTAGAAAATTAATACTAATATACAAAAAATATTCTCTTTGTCAATAAAAATTTTTATCTTTAGAGAGTTTGCTCTATAGTGTGAGCCCAGACTTTTGAATATGGGGCTTTCCTTCGGCATCTTGAAAGCAGAGTTGATCCACTAGCGCCACCAAAAGTTCAATAATCAGGAGATCGAGTTCTGGCTGCTTGCAAGAAAAATGGTGTCTTTTTTTTTGATAAGAAGTTAAATCCTATTTAATCGGTATATAAAAATTACATTCCCTCACAACCATCTTACATATTCTAATAATTTCATATAATTACCAGCAATATTCAACCTCAAATCTTACTCAACAACAAAATTAATATGTAAATATTACACGATCGATGAATTTTTCTATTATGAGCCGCTTTATATCCTGGTTGGAATTAGACTCTGTTATTATTTAAGTTACAAACTGATCTAAACAACATTGTTATACCTGGCACTACCTTTGCATAAGAGAGCAGCAAAACCGTATTTGTTTAGTTAGGTGAAATTGGAATTAATTGTAAGTATTTAATAAAGTTAGAAGAACTAATAGGCTGACACTTTAATTCCAATTAAACTTCCTTTCCAATTACGAAATAGTTGCTTCATCTGACTAAATAGTTACACAAAACTAAATTAATTCTTATTTTATCCTGAAGGAGGAAGAACAATGAAAAAAGTCATAGTCATCTTATTTGTTATCGCAGTTTTGATTGCCGGCTATGCTTATGATCAATTTAGCTGGGCAAAGAAATTGCTACTGGGCGCACCAACGACTCATGTCATTCAAAAGGGTGAGTACCTTAGTGAAATCGCCAAAAAATATTACGGCAGTGCCGAATATTGGCGTGAATTAGCCCTGATTAACCGGGCACCTGATTCTGATCTGGTATTTCCCGGTGAGGAGATTATCATTCCCTCTATCGACGTGATCAAAGAGATTCGTCGGACTCGCTGGCTGTCTAAAGTAAACTCTTATGTAAAAAACGAGGAAGACGTCATTGCTCGGTTGAATAGAGGAGAAGAACCGGTTATGGCTGAAAACACACCTGAGCCAATGACAACTGAGCCAGTACAAAGTGAGCCAAGAACAACTCCTGAAATGTTGCTTGATGCCGACCATAGTGGAACGTTATCGGCGACAGAAGAGGTAGATACTTTATCAGAATTTGCACTGCAGCCTTTTCAGTCAGAAGAAGACAATGTACAATCGGCATCATCCCTGGGCATTATCCTGCCAATAATCGGTGTTCTTTTTGTGGCTTCGCTGTTAGCTTTTGCTATGATTCGCAGAAAGAAACGTTCTCAGCAGATTACCATTATTGACGATGAAGATTTGAATCTAATGGGTGAAGATGAACAATCAGAACCAGATTATCAAGAGTATTTACAAAGTAAGTCCCGACGGGAAAAGGAAGTGCTGGTAGGATAAGTCATTTATTTAATTGTCAATTGTCAATTTTCAATTGACAATTGACAATTATTAATTTAGGTTGTTAGTGCAAATTTATTTTTAGCTTTTTACATTATGAACGATATCAATTTAAATATTCCTTATGCACGAATTATTCCTGAAAAAACGATAAAAAAATTTACGACCAAATTATTAGACTATGGAACAAACGAGTTTAGCCTCAACTCAGGTGATTTTCTGGATAATCGTTATGAAATTGTCGAATCGCTTCCTAATATTGGACCATTGAAATGTTACACAGCATTAGATCATAAAAACACGAGCCGTTGTGGAACCTGTGGAACAGTAAATGGTTCAGACCAGATCGTTTTTTGTGAACGATGTGGCTACCAGATACCAGGCAGCCGATTCCTGCTATTAGAAGGTGACGAAGCACAAACCAGGGTATTTGAGCTGTTAGTCGCAAAGCGTCTCTATTACGAAGGTGTTTTTAGATTTTTTGATATGTTTAGCCAAAATAAAAGAAATTATATCATTGCTCAAAACCGGCACAATAAAAAGTTATCAGATATCGTTTCAAATGTTCTATTTTATCAAGCTATGAATTGGACATTAAGTTTACTAACGGCAGTTATTTTTCTACACCATCATAATGTTTTTAATGTCGATCTTTCACCGGAAGGAATTTTCATATTTCCCGGTGGACCAAAATTACTAAATTTCACCAACGCTCTCGTTACGAGCAAAAACGTCGGTAGATGGATTAAATCGGATATAAAAAATTTGGCGAAAACACTCTTACAATTGCAATCAAAAATAGAACCAGGGGAAGAAAATATGCTTTATATGAAAAGCATTTTTATGAATGCCGTTCAAGGGGGATACCACCGGATGAGAGATTTTTTTGATGATGTCATTGAACTCGATGAAAACCTGAAGCAGCTTGATCGACTAAGTAGCGATAAAAAAACGGTATTCCTCACTGACAAAGGTGTTAGCATATCTATTGGAATGGCGTCTGATGTCGGAATGGTACGAAATTTAAATGAAGATAGTGTCAGCGCACTTGAGCTGACAAACATTATTCAATCTGTTTCAATACCCTACGGTCTTTACATGGTTGCTGATGGTATGGGCGGACATGACGCGGGCGAAGAGGCAAGCAAGCTTGCAGTGGAGTATATCACTCGAAAAATAATAGATTCTTTTAACGGAGCTTTTGAACTATCTGAAGATGAAATCCGCCAGATTCTAGAAGATGCTGTTTTTTCTGCTAATCGAGAGATTAATAAAGTTGCCCGACTCAAAAACAATAATATGGGAACCACTATTACGATCGCTTATACGTCAAATAACCAGGCATTTATTTTAAACGTTGGAGACGCCCGGGCGTATTGGTATTCAAATAACAAACTGAAATTAATCACGCAAGATCATTCATTGGTGTATCGTCTCTACAAGATTGGGCAATTAACATACCCGGAGATTTACCAGCATCCCCAGAATAATCAAATTTTATGTTCTTTAGGTGAGCCGAACTTGCAACAAAGCCTGGCTAATTTAGCAGAAAAAGCCAATCATCCCTACTATTTTAATATTTCTTTAGAAAGAGGGGACGGGCTGTTGCTGTGTACCGATGGTCTCTGGCAAATGCTTCAGGATCAACAAATTGAGGAAGTATTAAATCATAATCTACAACCCCAAAATGCCGTTGATGAGCTGGTGAACCTGGCAAATCACAATGGCGGCGATGATAATATAAGCCTTATTTACGTTAAAACTCAATAATGATTTATAAATTCTAAATTATGAAGTAGCTGATTGGAGTTTGATGGGTGGGAAAACACAACTCACCACTCACGACTGACCAATCACCACTCACCAACATGAAGGAGGAAACAATTATGGCAAACGAAGTGACATTAAACTATGAATTAAATAAGAACTACTTTTTTGTCAGCGAAGAATCACAATTAGCCTATCTATTAATAGATATTAAGCCCAGCGCGGATCGGGCTGCAACAACAGCACCATTAAACCTATGCCTGGTCATGGATCGCAGCGCTTCAATGAAAGGCTCGAAGATTGAAAATGTGAAGAAAGCGATCCATAATATCATTGACCGAATGGATAGTGAAGATTACCTATCGCTGGTCAGTTTCAATGAGGAGTCTGAAGTGTTGGTGCCGGGTCAACCAGTGACAGCTAAGGATACCCTCAAAGCGATTGTAGATGAATTGACCCCAAGAAACGGCACCGCTATTTCCACCGGTATGAAAGCTGGTATGGAAGAGTTGCAAAAAAACCTGGCTGACAACCGAATTAATCGGATGATATTGCTTACCGATGGGCAAACTTACGGTGATGAGGAAGAATGCTACGATTTGGCTGCTAAAGCTGCTGACAAAGGAATTCTAATTACTGCATTGGGCGTTGGTAATGAATGGTATGAAGAAGTTCTGGATACCATTGCTGAAAAAAGCTATGGAAAATCCGATTATATTGCAACTCCCGATGACATCATCACAATTTTTCAAGAGGAAATGACCAGCCTGGAAAATGTCTTTGCCCAGAGCGCCATGATAACATTACGGCTCAGCGAAGACGTTCAATTGCGAAAAATTTACCGTGTCATTCCCAATATCTCAGAGCTGGAAATTATCAATATTTCCGAACGGGACGTTTCGATTAACCTGGGAGAAATTAACAGCGACCCGGGGCAAAGTTTATTAGCCGAGGTAATCCTAACGCCAAGACAAAGTGGTATGTTCAGAATTTCCCAGGCAGAACTGGTTTACGATGTTCCTGGTGAAAACCTTTTTCAACAAAAATTCCGGAAAGATATCACTGCTGAATTCTCTAACGATGAAACGATATGCAAAAAAATTAATCCCCGGGTCATGAACATGGCGGAAAGAGCCAGCGCTTATGATTTGCAGACAAGGGCGATAGAGCAGGCAGCTTCTGGCGATGTTTCAGGCGCGACTCGAAAGCTGAGGGCAGCCGCAACCCGGCTGTTGAATCTGAACGAAAAAGATCTTGCCGAAACCGCCCTGAATGAAGCGCTGAATTTAACACAAAAAGGATCCATGTCTTCGACTGGCACAAAGAAACTCAGGTATGAAACCAGAAAATTGACGAGAAGATTGGTTTAGTAATTTTCGAATTATTTTCATTAAAAAAAATGTTTGGTACTGAAAATGCAAAAATGCCAAATAGCAAAGAACAAAGAAATTCCAATAATCAAATTAAAAAATCCAAACTAAAGCAAATTACAATATAATTAACATTGGAGGTATAAAATGATTACATGCTTAGAATGCAATGCAGAAAATTTTGAAGGCGCACTCTATTGCGAAAACTGTGGCGCTGATCTGGAAGGAATTATAGCTTCTGATAATTCTGACAATTCATCGCAGGAGGAATTTTTTCCAGTTAGTGGACCGGCGATGAAGTTAGTATTAGCCGATACTGGCGAAGAAATCGGTTTGCCAGAAAAAGAGGAAATATTTGTGGGACGCGAAGACCCGGCCAGCTCGATTTTCCCGGATATTGATACCACGCCTTACAACGGTGAGGAAGATGGTGTGAGCAGAAAGCACGCCAAGATTTTTCAACAGGGAAGTGAATATTATATTGAAGATTTAAATTCGATTAACTCAACATTTTTGAACAAAACAAAATTAGAGCCAAACTCGCCGAACGTCATGGCTGATGGTGATGAGCTCATTTTGGGAAGGTTGAAATTTAAGGTTAGCTTGAACTGAATGGAATACCAATAAATATCTGCAGTTCCCTTAACCAATTACATGATGCTTGATTCTGGATACTTGATACTGGATTTATCAGAGATTTGTATCAACCTGCCAGGATCAAGCATCTTAAATTTTGGTGATAGGAAAAATATAGCCGTTTTTACCAATTAAAAGACTGAGATCGGAAAATTCTATGGCATCTGACTATTTCAAATGTCCTCAATGTGGAACGAGATCATCGAAAAAGAGAGTTATATCCAATAATTATGCCTGTCTGAACCAGAAGTGTGCGTTGAATGTGCGATTGCTGGTTCATGGAGAAATTAGCAATGCTGGCAGTGTAAGCAAAGTATATGGTTGGGTTTTACAGCCTGGTACTGTGTTAAAAAGAAAATATAAAATTGTAAAGATGATCGGCAAGGGCGGCTTTGGCGCCACCTATTTAGCTCACGACAAATCCATGTTTAACCAGCCGCGTGCCATAAAAGAAATTCCCCGGCGATACTGTGATGATAAGGAAGATGAATTTCTAACAGTTTTAAGTCATCCCGCTATACCTAAGCTCTACGAAAGATTTAACCAGGGAAAGTTCCATTATAGTGTGATGGAATTTATTGAGGGCGAGAGTTTAGAACAAAAAGTAAAACTGACATCAAAAGGATTACCCGAAGCTGAAGTATTAAAATTAGCTGAACAACTGTTCGTTGTATTAAAATATATCCATTCTCAAGATGTTGTCCATCGCGATCTAAAACCGGACAATGTGCTGATCCGAAAAGATGGCAGGATATCGCTGATCGATTTTGGTATTGCTAAAAATTTTCGAGTCGGTTTTGGGACAAGGCAGTTAGCCCGGGCAGCCTCAAGTTACTACTCTTCCCCGGAGCAATATCGCGCCGGGAAAGGGTATACCGATTTTCGCTCAGACATCTACTCAATTGGTGCAGTTCTTTATTTTATTACCACTGGAATTGAACCCGGTGACGCGCTCTCTCGTGATGCGGCAAAGGATATCACGCCATTACCTCGTGACCTGAATTCAAAAATTTCGAAAAAACTTGAATCGGTGATCGTTAAAGCCATGAAAATGAAAAAGGAACAGCGATTCAAAAATATCGAACAAATGAAAAATGCGCTAGCGGGTAATGGGAAAACGCCGTCCACGAGAATCTGTCCCAAATGTCATGCTGTCGTCAGTCAAAAAGATAAGTTTTGTCGCAACTGTGGCTCTGCTACACATCCATTGAAACAAGACACGACTTCCAGTTTTATTTTTAACTCACGAAATAAAGCGACAAAAATCCAGCAATTGGCTCAAATTTGCTATAAAAACTGGAATGAAGCGATCGAGCATTTATATAACGGCAATTTTGAAACCTGGTTAAAATCTGTAACAGGCGGTAAAACATTAGCAAAGAAAGCAGCATCGATTAGAAAAAGTCAATCGGACAAACATCTCGGCTTGAATGAATTTCTTACTCATAGTGGTTACGGTGTGTCTCCTCAAATTCAGGTGCAGCCAACCAATATTAAAATCAGGAAATTGCCTCGTGGATCACGCAAAAGGATTATGCTAACCGTTATGAATCGAGGACAGGGATACCTGAAAGGATCGATAAATATTCGGAGCAAATGGATCAACAGCTCGCAGCAGTCTTTTGTTTGTTTAAATAACATGACGACCCGGTTAATTTTAAATGTGGATACCGGTCCGTTAATTTCTGACAAAACTTACCAGTCAACGATTCAATTTAAATCAAACGGCGGTAACATTTCGATTCCAGTATCTGTTGCAGTGGCATCGATATTATCACAGCCGAAATCGAAAGTTATTCCAAAAAAAAAGTCAAATTCATTTCTCAAACCGGTGTTGATGTTTTTATTCGCTGCTTTGTTAATCCGTCACTTGGGCCCAACAGCAAGCCTTTCAATTTCCAGTCCTTATGTAATCATTCTGATGGGTTTGCTTGTCGGTAGCATGAATATTCGATATGGCGGAGCCGGTTTTCTATTAGGCTGTATTATGGGAGCAAGCCTGGGAGCAGTGCTGAATATTGTCTCCTATTTCACTTATTCATTGATCAATCAAAATATTGTTGCGCCAGCCTTAGAATATATAACTAAATCTTATACTGAACAGATGAGTTATGCTGGATGGGGCGTGATTGGTGTTTATTTGGGAGGGACGCTTTCGTTGTTTAGAAGAAGAGCATGGAATAGAATTGTAGGACGTGGGGCATAGAGCGTGGGGTGTAGCGCGTAGGGCGATAGTCGACACACGCTGCGCGCTACTCCCTACGCCTTACGTTCTTTCACTCGATTAAATTCTAAAATCAATTCTTTACCCACAACATAAGGCGACCGTTTTTTCGCGATGATTTGCTCGATTTGATACAGCAATTTTTGCTCTTGAGAGGGTTGCCAGAATTCCTTCAATATATTTTCTTTGACGATTTGTCGCACGTAATTCTCAATACGTTTCTTTCGTTTTTCAATTCTGACATGGTTGCGAGCTTGAAAGTCGAGATGTTGTTCCAACGTCTCAAGCAGCCTATCAATCCCCTCGCCAGTATTGGCGACCGTTTGAATGACCGGCGGCTTCCAGGGTCTGGAATCTTCGCTGAATTCCAGTACGTATTGAACTTCGAGTAATACCCGATCGGCGCCTTCACGATCCGATTTGTTGATAGCAAAAATATCAGCAATTTCCATCAAACCCGCCTTCATCGCCTGAATCGAATCACCGGACTCAGGCACCAAAACAACCACAGTCGAATCAGCCGCCTCGACAATATCCAGCTC
>CBFDBN010000150.1:0-8362 GCA_965603055.1 uncultured bacterium
GATCATCGCAATTTTATCTGAGCCTCGAAGGCAGTGATAAAATTTCAGTCAACGGCTTTTGATTGAAAGATTGATAAAAATGGAGATTAAAATTTTATCGCTCTTAAGATATTAGCAAATTTAGTCTCTCCCCCCAAAAAAATTCAATAACCTACCAGGTAATCGATATTGCACCATAAATGACTAATGCCGTCCAGCATGAACATCTTCCGCAATTGCCAAATGGATTTTTTCTTTTAAACTCATAAATGTAAAAATAATCAATGGAAAAACCCCCAATGCTAAAATGAATCCTATCTTCGGTGAAGCAAAGAGAAAGAAATCGTAAAATCCATGAATTAATACTGCATACCACAATCCCTTATAAATCAGGGATTTCCGTTCGGCCCTGCTTTCAGCAAATTTGGCTTTGCCAATATAATATCCCATCATACCTGCGGCAACCGCATGCATTGGCACGGCAGTTATCGCTCGCACAAAAGCAATGGTAAATCCACCATCAATGACATAAATAATATTCTCCAGGCAGGCGAAGCCCAGGCTTGCCATAATCGTGTAGACAATCCCATCCATAACCTCATCGAAATGGTCATGATTGTAGACAAACCATTTTACGATTAATAACTTAATAAGCTCCTCAATCAATGCGGCAACAATAAATGCTTTAAATAAATGATAAACAATAGAATCCCTCATTACAAAAACGAACATCTCATCAAATAACACTTCCAGGATAATGGCAGGAATCGTGAATACAATTCCGAGTAAAAATATTTTTGTAACCAGGCGTTTTGGTTCTGGTTTTTTCATATCTTGTTTGTAATAATACCAGACCAGCAGCAGCGAGGGAGCAATCGCCATGACAAGCGATATGAATAGGTGCATTTTTGTCCTTGTTTTTGAGATAGTTGTTTCGCAAACAGGGTTTTTGTATTTCAAATTGAAGCAAACAGGATGTTTGCGTTACGGATTAAAAACCTTGTTTGATTTCATTGAAAATCGACTCAACCAGCCGGGCTTCATTCTCCTCAAATTCGGCTTTTACCTGGTCGAGATTCATGCCTTTGTTGATCAATTGGCGAACTTTATCCTGTCGATTTTTCATCTGTTCGATATGCTGTTTTATCGCCTGGCGATCGACCATTTCGCTGTGACCGCTGCAAAAATTCTCAGCATCGATGGTTTCCAGCATTTTTGAAAGGTTTTTTACATGTCCATAAGAATTGCCCCCTTTATAGGAGTGGATAAGCTGGGGGCGGGTCATAAATATTTGATCGCCGATAAAAGCCGTTTTTTCCTCGGGAAAATAAACCACCGCATCACCAGTAGTATGCCCCACTCCAAAATGCCACAACTCCACTTTTTTCGAGCCGAGGTAAATGTCCATTTTCTCTTTAAATGTTATAGATGGAATAAAAGGCGCTAATGCTGGACTATTCCAATCCGAAGGTGTTTCATCTCGCCGGGGATGAAAAAATTCTTTTCGGCAATTCTCATGGGCAATAAATGTCACTGTCTCGGGAAAAAATTTATTACCGGTAATATGATCGCCATCGCTGTGGGTGTTGATGAGATATTTGATGGGTTTATCGGTCAGCTTTTTGATCGCCGCAATCGTTTGATCCACCGATTCTTTGGTCATTTTTGAGTCGATTATTAGAATGCCATTATCGCTAATATAGGCGCCCCCTTGTGCACCTCGTCCTCCTAAAATCTCATAAAGATTATCAGATATCTTTTGAAGCTCGACTGGCGGGACCTCTCTTTCTTGAGAGAAAGCTGATGATAGGAGTAGAATAATAAAAATGGGGATTAAAATTAAATTGTTTTTCTTTTTCATTGCTAATCCTCCCTGAATTTTTTTCAACGGGCTCACGAAATAACCCAACGGATTTTTTATATTTTTTTGAATCCTTATTCCACCAGCTATGAAGCTCAAATCAACTTTTTGATAAAGTCACTGTATTTGTCTCCCATCGGCAATTCAATATCCGCCTTTATTCGACGTCGTTCCGTCTTTTCCTTGCGATCTAATTTGGGATTAAATCCTTCTTTCTCATACGTCTCCCAATACAATCCTACCCCTCTTTTTTGCCAATTGGGAAGGTCATTGAAATTGACATCATGTTGAAATAATAGCTCATTTTTTTCAGCAACCGTTTTTCTGTTCAATAAATTTGCAGCAGCAGTTGCTCCCTCTCCCTTTTTTCTCAAAATCCAATAGCAATGCGAATTCAAAGCATTGCGATGGGCATCTTCATTGCGCCAACGAAAATAATCGATTACCAGCTCAATATTGGGCAATTGGCTGATGCGACAATCAAAACAGGCAATATCTTTTAACAATAGTGAAAATTTTGCACTGGCTTCACCTGCCAGTACCGAATTCAATTTTCTAACTTTTCGCTGGAATGAATTTTCATCTGGGTGAAACAATAAGGAAATTTCATCGCTTTGCGTATAACCATAAATAATTCTAAAACCACAGTTCATCAAGTGCTTCACGGTTTCGATCATATAATCTCGAAATTTAGCATCATAAGGCGCTTTAAATTGATGAACCTCTTTGGTCAAACGGGTAAAGCTCCTGCCATCCAATCGGGCGACAATAAAAATATTGGGCAAAACGAATTGATCGTTCAATTCCTCAAATAGTCGCATCTTTTGATCGAGCTCGTCGAATTTCATTAAATCGTTCCTTAATAATCCAGGATACGATAAATGGATTCCACTTTGAAAGTGGAGTCCATTTATCGATAGTTAAGAAAATTAAATAATCTCCTCAAGGCAGGAACACAAATCCCTCACTTCATCTTCAGTATTATAATGCACCAAACTCACCCGAATCACACCAGTCTCCGTATCAATGCCCAGCGCCTTCACACAACGCCAGGCATAAAAACAACCACTCTGAACGGCGATCTTTCGTTTGGTTAATTCCCCTATCAATTCTTTATTTGAAAGCTTGTTTGAAACAGTAAATGAAAAGGTGGGCTGCCTTTTAGTCGAATCAGAAACAGTTTTTCCTATCAATTTAATTTTAGGATGGGACTGAATATAATCCAGAAAAATTTTTGACATATTTGATTCATGCGCTTCAATCAATTCAAAAATTTGCTTCAGCCGGGAAAACTGATTCATTTCTCCATCTTTAAAATGATGATAATAAATCGAATCGATATAGTCAGTAATCCCTGCCAGGCAGGCTCCTTCTTCGTGATTCACCCCGCCAGGATTCAGTGCGATCCGAAGGTAATTGGGAGCGCCCGGCGTCGTAATCTTTTCATATTGCTGCGGTTGGAATTCGAGTGATTCATTGGATAGCAAATGGTGATGATCTTTTTTCACAAAAAGTAAACCCAAATGAGGCCCAAAGACTTTGTACAGGCTCAATCCATAAAAATCCACATCCAGCGCTTTCACATCCACTGCATGATGCGGGGCATACGACACCCCATCAACCAGAATTAGCCCCCCACTGGCATGAACCATTTTGGCGATAGTTTGAATATCATTCACTGAACCCACAATATTGGAGCTGTGATTAACACAAACTAATTTTGTTTTATTTGAAAGCAATTTTTCCAGTCCATCAAGTTCCAGCTCAGAAGACGCTGGATTCATTTTCCATTCAAGGATTTTAACGCCAAATTCTTCCAATCGGCGCCACGGCGTGGAATTGGCTTCATGCTCCTGGTTGGTAACGATCACCTCATCCCCCATTTGAAACCAGGATCGCAACGATCTGGCAAGCATCATGAAATTCATGGTGGTACAATGACCAATAACCACCTCATCATGATCAGCGTTGATTATTTCCGCCATTTTAACGGTGCTATTTTCAATCGCTTCTGTTGCCATATTTGACATGTGGTATTGACCGTACGGTTGGACTTTAGATTCGATCATGAATTGATTCAAGCGATCAATGACCGGTTGGGGGACATAGGTGCCACCAGCATTTTCCATAAAGATCCATTTACCTGTTTCAGGGTGTTGAAAAGAAGGGAATTGTTGTCGGACAAAATTGATATCTAAAAGGGGCATTGTATCTCCAAATTTACAGATCATTCACTAATCTGATTATCCAAAAGCTTAGCCATGAAAATGAAAAGACAATAAGGTTAATTTTAGTAATTTTGGGATTGAGTCCGATTCTTATTTCCTTTTTGGTTACAATTTCCCAACACAACTTCAAAAATAAAAATAACATAATAGTAAAAATTATTGGACCCATGAGATGAAATTTAAAGGATTCCAGCAGGTGCAGATGCGAAACCGCATAAAAAGAGTGACTCAATCCACAGGTTGGGCAAGGATGACCGGTTAGTTCTTGAAAATAGCATATTAAGAAATTTGCTTTTTCAGGATTTATAATTATTGAAAAGACTAAAATCGTTAACAAACCGCACGCACAAATTGCCTTGTTGATTATTTTTGTGGGTACAGATTTGAAATTTTCAAATTGAATCATTTTTAAAAATACTCAATTTGGATTAAAAACGTGAAATGCTCAAAACCGATTCCGTTCTCCTTATCGTGGATGGAATCGGGTCGCAATCCAGTTATCAAGCAGTCCTTAATTTGGAATATCTGTTATCAATAATTTTTAACACGCAGAGGTGCAGTGGACGCAGAGAAAACAATAGAATAATACTCTGCAATCTCTGCGCCTCTGCGTTAAGTTACTTCATTATCGATTCTTGTAATATCAATACGATTAAGTCTGACTATTTAATGCAACCTCCTCAGACCGGGGAAAAATATCATACTCAGCGCCGAACTGCGCCAAAAATTCAGGGCCAAGCCCCATGAAAGTATAAGAAATCGGCAATGTAATCACGGATCCAATATATGGAATAATCAACAAAAGAATGCCTATGCAACAGGTGAGTAATCCGGCTGTGATAATTACGATTACGCTGAAAATATACAGCACAAATAAAAATATTCCATATAGAATAAAGTGTCCCCAGTGCTTTGAAAACAACGGCAGGAATTGTCGCCATGCCTGGTTGGTGGTGATATGGTTTTTGTACATGATGGGAATAACAAAATTATTCAGAAATGCTGATATGTAGGCGATAACCACAATGATTAACAAAAACAGCAATCCCATTCCAACAAGAGGGATAACAAAATTCGGCTCAAATCCGTCGTAATAAATATCGTAAGCGATAATAAATGCTTGAATCAGAAACAGGATGATGACACCCAGGATGATGAATCCGAAAACAATGCGCCATAAAAACATTGAATTCCCTTCTTTTCTGAATTCATGCCATGGCTGCGTCACTTTGGCACGGTTATAAACTACATTATCGAGAAACATAAATTTTCCCCGGGAACTCAACCAGGTCAATAAAAATACCAGACCGATAAGAAAAAGAATTCCAAATAGAATGAGTGTGAACCAGCCAGGATTATCCATCAGCCATTCCCAGGCAGTTCGTGGGAAATCTAAGGCATCGCCAAAATCTGAGTGACGATGTATTCCCACTTTTCCATTATTTCCACCACCTCCACCATGGTAGTCTGTTAATCCTGCCAGAAACGCCGTGAAGCCAACAACAAACCATTTGCCGAGATCGAATGGTCTGAAAAGAGCAGTGGTCATTCGATTCCAGGCTCGTGATAAAGCATCAAAATAATTGATATTCATGTTCCCTCCAAGGTATCTGGATTAGAAATTATTAGCTCGATTTTTGATAAGTACAATTTAAATCTGAACAAAGAGCGTGGATTTGTATTAATCCCCCAACCAGACACAAACAAGGTTGTTTGCGGTACGGTCTAAATATGGATTTACTTGAGACAGGAAATTGATAAGATATTACTTTTTTAAAATATATAGGGGAATATAAAATTTTATAACGGAAATGTCAAGCTGAAAATTAATTATCACGTTAATCTTTAATTGTCAATTTACAATGACAATTGAATTAGGTACTAATACCTGAAATGCCTGGTTTGTTCGCCTTTTTCACCAATATCTGTCATGGCTTCAATGCCGATGTCAAGATGAACATCAGACCAATTTCTGGTGACTTGCTGGTCGGATTCCTCGGTTTTAACGCCTTCGGGAGTGATCGGTACATCAGAGACCAATAGCAATGCTCCACGAGAAATCTCGTTATGATGACCGACGATGAAAATTGTTGCTGTCTCCATATCAATAGCGATACACGTCATTTGCTTCAGCTTTTCATGGAATATTTGATCGTGTTCCCAGACTCTGCGATTGGTTGTATAAACGACGCCGGTTCGATATTCATAGCCATGTTTAATAATTTTTTCCGAAACGAATTTATGCAGCTTAAATGAAGGCAGTGCCGGCACCTCTGGTGGAAAATAATCGAGACTGGTACCCTCCCCTCTAATCGCAGCGATGGGAAGAATGAAATGACCAAGTTCAGTTGATTTTTTTAATCCGCCGCATTTCCCAAGAAACAGCAGTCCATTTGGTTTTACCGCTACAAGCAGATCCATGATTGTTGCGGCATTGGCAGACCCGATGCCGAAATTGATGATCGTCAGCCCATTGTTATTCGTTACAGCCTGCATCGGCTTGTTTTCACCATAAATATCACAATTGAACTTCTCAGCAAACTTTTTAATGTAGTAATTAAAATTGGTAAGAAGGACATAACAGCCAAATTTTTCCAGGGGCATTCCAGTGTATCGAGGAAGCCAATTTTTAGCGATTTCCAATCGATCTAACATGGTGTGTCTTCTGTAAATTTATTTCATAATTTTTAACTAAGGATTCAAACTAAAAGTAGGGCGTGGCGCGTTGGGCGTAGCGGGTCGCCCTACCCGCCACTCGTTACGCGCTAACTTTAATTATTTCAACAATTCCACCTTATAATCCCACTCCCATTGATCAAAATAAAGATTGCCGCCTTCCCATTCGACTTCACCACGTTGAAAATCAAGTGTTTCGGAGCGGAAATGAATTTTGGCTGGATATAAATCCTGTGCGTAATCGTCATTTACAATGAGTCGATAGGCATCCATTCCGCCAATATAAAACCATTTTTCTTCATCATTTTTGGAATCCAATAATCCAACATCGGAATCCACTGGCAGCCAGCCATACGGTTCAAAATAGATTTCTCCCCAATCGTGCATTCCACTTCCGCCGGGCTTTGTCGTCCAGCCAGATTGCCAGCGAGTTGGAATCCAGTTCATGCGACAAAGTGTCATGAACATGATCTGGTGCATGCCACAGTCGCAATGACGGTTCTGATAAACATAATCACTAATGTTCGCAAAAGTAGAGTACTCTCGTGCTGACGCCCAGGGGATGGTGTCATTAATCCATTTGAATATTTTTCTTGCGATATAATAGGGATTGGTCTCGTCTCCCACAATTTCTTTCGATAACTGCTTCAAATTATCAGAAAAAACAATATGTGGCGGGTGCTCTCTCAAATAAGGCGCTAATTTTGATGTTGGATTGACAAGTTCTATGATACCAGGATCGATTTTTTGATAAACTGCATGATTGGTAAATTCAAAAACAACCTGAAATTTTGTCCCATTTTCTTCAGCAGATGGCTGCTCAAAATAGATGGTGCGCTGCAAGTAGTCATCGTTTGGAGAAATGATGTGACGCTCAGGAAAACAAGAAATTAATTCTACATCGATTTGGCGATTAGGGATTTCCCGGGGAAAAGGCAGCCAGCAGCGAATAATCTTTCCTTTGGGAACGACGTCCCTGTTCACTGTCAAAGTATAAGTAACCCGAGACCGAACTGGATTGATATTCTTTTTTCCAGTTTCTTTTGAAGCCTTAATGATTTCTTTAACATCCTTCAGACGATTATAGAGTGGGGGAGAGGCTTGTCCCGATTTTTTCTTTTTAATTTGTTTTAACTTTTTATTAATCCTGAATAAATTAGGAGCAGCATTGTTAAAATATTTTTTCTCCCCATCAATTACCATGAACTCGAGCGATTTTTCTTTCTCCCATCGAGCCAGGTCTGCCTCTTTTACATCAGGCACATATTGTTTGATATAATTAAGAATTTCTTCTTTGGTCTTTGTAAAATCCTTTTTAATCCGCTCCAGGCGTTCAATTTGAAAAGCAATCTCCAACCGCTGAATCGGATCCATATCCAGCTTTGTTGCCAGCTCCTGTCTCATCAAATTTTGAGTCTGGCTAAAATCCCCCTGGTCAATTAGTTTCTGAAATTTTCCAGGAATTTGAGCATAATTTGAAGTTGAAGCACCAACCAGTACTAAAGTAAAAGTAATGAAAAAAATTAAAACCTTCCGCATTTCCAACCTCCGTAATTGTTTTTTGTTATTATCCGTAATTTGAGTATCCTATACCTAAAATTTTTACCGACCAAATTAT
>CBFDBN010000151.1:0-8336 GCA_965603055.1 uncultured bacterium
CTCGTCCTTCAGGTGTATTTGGCAACTTCGTGGAAAGAAAAATTATCTTTACAGCAAATTTAAGAGTTCTCTTTTCAAGCTGTTTCGCAAATTCCTTATTCTCCATTGCCTCTCCTTTTTTTGAACAACCTAAAGGTGATTTAATTTTAACGTTTTTAAACGTAATCTTCTAAAGTCACTTTCAACTTATGCCACTTCTTTAGCTCACTTTAGTCACTTATAACTTTAGCCACTTTTTTACATACTCCATTGTACGAGAAATCCGAGCTTCGCACTGAAAATGATCATTAAAATCCCCACGACAGTAATGACGATCCAGGGCAGCCAGGTGGCTCGCAGGAATGACCAGTAGGAATCCTTGTACTCCGACATCATCACACTCAGCCTGCCAATAAGAGCAGTTGGTGGCAATCCATCGCCAAGGGGCCAGAGCAAACTCAGTCCGGCAATCACAACTGTAGCATGAAGCCCTATCGAATCCAGGAACCAGACTAACGGAACACCAATGATCGCCGCAGCGCCATAAGTTAACACTCCTTCTGATGCTGGAATAATGAAAATCAGCAAGATGTACAGTAACACCAGTGGAGTGCTAAGAACTGCAAACGAGATAAGTCCTCGAACACCCGTAACGGTCATGATCTGTTGCAAAGCACCCACGATAGCCATCGTCGCCAGCAGTGGGAGCAAAAGTTTAACAGTATCTCGCGAAAGCGCCAGAATGTTAATCTTTTTGGGACTGACCAGCAGCGCCACAATCGCAGCGATGGTAAATTCCAGTGGTAATCCCAGGATAGGTACATTAAATGGAAATAAACGATAGGCAACGATCAAGCCAAAGAAGATCAGGAAAGGCAGCAGCACTCGCCACCAACTCATTCCTTCGGGAACTTCAGGCATGTCTTTCAGCACATCATCAAGTTCCATTTTGCTTTCACGCTTCCAGCCAAGCACGAGAATGGTAAATGTCCCAAGAATTAAAATGGGAATACCGAGAGGCAGCTCAAAACCGACATAAGGAATCGCTGTTCCTGCTGAGACGATCATCGCCCAGATATTAACCGGCGGAGCGGCAGCGCTTAATCCTGCAACGATAAAAAGAATAGCTGCAACCTTTTTCTTGGGAATTCCAAGATATCCTAGTGCCAATGCAATCGGCGCCCCGACGGTAAGAATCGAAACGCTCCCCGCTCCTGTCAATGCGCCGGGGATCAGAATAACTATCATTAATAACAGCAAAGCAAAAATGCGTTTATTATAAAAAGCTTTAATGATACCACGAACGACATAATTAACCCCGCCCGATTCTGTGATGATAGAAATAAAAATAGTTGCTGTCACAAAAACGAGCATCACGTCGAGGTAGGTAAACGTCCCTTCCACAAGATGCCTGGCAAGCTGGCTAAGTAGTGGAGTTTTGACAAATGCTCCAGCTATTCCACCTGCCACCGCGGCAGCCAGCATACATATCTCTACAGAAAGTTTCCGCCAGTTCGCCAGGGTATAAGCAGCGATCATAATGAGAAGAATAATTCCAATTTGTAAGTACATTTCTAATCCGATAAATATGGTTATTTGGTTTAATTTGGCAAAATAATTTGACGGCAAAATAATTAAAAGATAAATTATTTCTGTAGTCATTTTTTTTAATTATTGTAGTTTCAAATGAATGTTAAAAAATAATTATTTTGCCAATTAATTATTTTGCCTGATATTCATTTTTCAATTGTTTTAAATACAATTCTACTGTGATCAAAATTAATCCAGTGTATTGCCTTCAGATCTGCATATTTTATAAACCTTCTAAGATGTTGTTCATAAAAGCCAATATCTTTTGTCACGGCAGAGATTTTAAAAGCTATATCGGAATTCAAAAGATGCACGCTCTGTTCACCGATAATGTGAGACCCGTATTTCACTTTTATGTCTTTTACAACATTTTCTTTACCTCCACGAAAGTGATTTATTGCTTCATAAAAAAGATTGATTTCGAGGAAGGCTCCCCACTCATTAATTAACTCTATTAATAACTTTTTAAGCCAAATACAGTCTTCAACAAATTCTTTCCAGTCTGAAGTATCAATCCTAAAATCATGTCTTTTCTCATGAGTTAAATTTGTTGAAACAAAACTGTATTCAACAGATTCAGGACGGAAGTTGATAAGTTTCCCATGATGAACATCAAGCAAAAACAGGTAATTGAGCGCTTGCTTTTGATGATCTTCATTTAAACGCTTAACTGTTTTTAGTTCATAGATGACAACATTATTAATTAATAAATCAATAAAATAAGGCTTTTTAAAACCTTTGAAGGAAGCAATAACGGGAACCTCAGTTGACACTTGCTCAAATCCGATTTCACGACATCGACGAGCCAATTCATTTTGATATATTTTTTCATCCCAAAATCTGCCTAATTCATTATGAATTGAAAATGCCAAATTCATAACATTGTAATCAACTTGGTAGAAATCGTCTTCTGAAATAGGATTTATTTTTATATTGTGCTCAATGGGCATTTTAATTATCTTAGTTTAAATCTGGCAAAATTATTTGACGGCAAAATAATTAAAAGATAAAATATTTTCACAGCTAATTATTTTGCCGATTAATTATTTTGCCAATTTGATCCGAAGATTATTTTGCCTTTTCAGTTGATGCAACAAAAACCTGTTTCATCAACTGAACAATATTCAACGCATAATTCACTTCAGTGAACGCAATCCCTTTCTCTTCTGCAATTTTTGTGAACCTGCCGTCTTTATTGCTATCTTTCACAACGACGATATAATCCGCAAAAGGCGCAACTGCATCGATCATCCTTTCGTTATCACTGCCAGCGGGTCCCCGTCTCGATTCCCCGCCTGAATGAATGGCGATAATATAAATTTTGTTCTTCTTACAAAAATCGATCAGTGCTTTCAGCCTTTTAACTTCACTATCGACGGTTAGACCTGAAGCGCCCATGCCTTTTAAACTGGCGCCAATGGCAAAAATTACTGTTTTATAGGGAGTGCCCTTTTTAAATTTTTCCAGATCAGTTTTTACCTCAACATGAAATCCTTCTGTGGACTGTTGTTCACCAAGTCCTACGCCGCTTTTAATCATCTCCACAGTTGGGACATCGCAATAATCAAACCCGATCTTTGCCTGTTTCATGATCACATTAATAGTATTGACGTCATTACTTTGTCCCGCCGATGTGGTAAGAACTGGTAGCTGAGCTTTGGGGACATCGCCTTCTTTACCCCAGGAAGGCAATGATAACAAAATAAATCCTATAAAAACAATTGATCCAAATATTTTACTGAATTTTTTCATTGTAAAACTCCTTGAAAATTGGTTCATCCATTTTAATAATGTTAAAGCAGCCTTTCCGAAAGTCTAAATCTTTCGGAAAGGCATAATCCATAATTACCCTATTACCAAATTACCCAATCATCCTAATTAACTACTCTTTTTTCTTCTCAGGCTGTGGTTTCAAGCCATTATGTTTAACCAATTCCCGCAACCACCAATCAGGAAATTCCAGTGCATTTCTTTTTCTTTCCTGAACATCATAAATCCAGATTTTATTATATTTGACCAACAAATCATCGCCCAATTCCCACCAGGCATTGATCACTAAATTGGCATTATTCATACAATATTCAGTTAAATATTGACGAGCCAGATCAGGAGATTGATTGTATAATTCTCGTGCTCTCTTATCGATTTCAGGCGTTCGTTCCACGACTGGTTTCTCCCATTTTTCCTGGGCTTTTCGCACGTCCTGGATGGCATACGAATAAACTACCTGGGTATGGAAATCAACATAATCGAATGCCCATCTGGCAGACTTTCGATCAAATTCCCAGTGATCGCCAATTTCAAACGATCTCGGAATTTCAGTCACACCCTGATAAAACGGCATCATGCAATGAGTATCCTGAGGACCAAAGCCAAGCCACATCAGCCCGCCAATTGGATTCGGCAGCCAATCTCGGCACTGGGTAATGACAACATATTCAGCTCTGTTGACACCGATGCATCTTGGTAAATTATATTTTTTACCATCCAGTTTGAAGCCATACGGCAGATAGTTCGGATTCTGGAAGGGCCCTCCCTGAATTCCCCGCGCTGTCCAGAACTGGGTTCCGTCAAATTTATCTTTCAGCATGACCATTACGTCATAAACAGAATATTTCTTTTCAGGTTTAATTGAAAAAGGAAAATCCATATTCGGCGTGTCAGGACTGAATTTTTTTGAAGGTGCTACCAGGTCGAAAAAACGCCACATCCTGCCTCTTGAACCACTGGAGCTCTTGGCACTATATTCACTTGGCGAATAAGCTCGCTTCCAATTAAATGGCTTGCCACTTTTGGGATTATAGAAGCCCTGCTCCTCAGCGAAAGAAAGCACGTTTTCAGAAGCCATGAAATAATCTTTATTATTCAGATCGATTTCTCCGATTCGAGATTCATTGGGACAAACACTGACATGATCGTCAGGCACTCGCTGGGCACACCAAACTGCGCCTGACATACCACTTTCAGGCACCCACAGCGGACCCACTGGAAAAATTTCAAAAATCCAGGCTTCATTTGGATCAGTTAGTGACAACATCTCACCCGAATCTGTATTCCCATAACCATATCTTGTCGCAAAATCACCCATAATCTGGATTGCTTCCCTGGCAGTCTTTGCTCGTTCCATGGCAAGCATAGTAAGTGCTGTGATGTCAAACTTAGGCGTAGGCGTATTGTTATTCATCTCTTCCCGATTACCGATTGTTGATTCCCCAATCGCAACCTGGTTATCGTTCATATAACCAAATGCCCCATGAAAATAACCGTAGGTATGTGGGACTTGCGGGATTTCCAGCCCATTGAAATTATCCTCAATAGCATCCCATTTTAATCCCATGTCTGGCGGCGTGGTTTTAAATTGATTGAACCAATAGATTTTTCGCATGTCTCCCTCTTCATGATCTTTTGGTGGAATATACCGCCAAGTCCAGTCACAGACGCCACAATCGCAAGTATGCGTTGAAATCACCGAACCATCGGTCGATGCCTTTTTTCCAACGATAACGACGGTACAGGCATCCCTGCTAAACTCTTTTAAATCAGAATCACAGTTGTTACAGCTTTGAGAAAATGATGATTGAATGTTGATAAAGCCAACAAGAATGACAAGCATTACAACAGTCAAAATATTTCGCTTCGCGTTCATACCTTCCTCCTGTTTAGTTTTTGAGATATTTTAATTTAACAATATTAGTATTATAATAAAATTTAACATTTAAAGCAACTTATTTATTCATTTTGTAAAACGTGAGGCGGCAAATGTGAAACATCAAACAGCAAACGTGAGATGTGAATGGGGAGACGTGAAACGGAATGTGTATTTATGTTCACGGTTCACTTTCAAATACTAATTAGTGTCTGGACGAAAAGACGGATATTAGTAACGTAAGCATCCTGCTTGCGAACGAAATATTAAACTTAGATGGATTTTTCTCACAAGCTGGAAGCTTATGTTACGTTTTCGTTCAGGCACTAATTAGCTCATTACCAAATTATTCAATTCCCCCAAAAACTAAAACTTATAAGTATACTTTGTCCACAGCTCATCTCCCAATATCCAATATCGCTCCACAGCCTTATCAGCAATCTCGTGACAGTATTTTGTCAAAAATTTCCTCGCTTTCTTCGGATTCTTTTGAAACAATCGCATCGCCTCTTGTTCAATTTTTTGTTGATCTGTAAACGCTTTTTCTTCAATTTCCTGCCAGATTTTTTCAATATCTTTGGTCATTTCCTGCCATCGAAACAGTGCCAACTGGCTCACTCTTCGAAATGCCCACCAGGCGCAATCCCGCCGGAATTTCTCCCTGCCATCGATCAGGTACGAATCAGGCATCTGTGAAATTCCACAATAGAACGGCGTATGCGGAGTCGTCGCAGGATTGTCATATCCCAGCCAGACCACGCCGCCAATCGCATCAGGCAGCCAGTCCCTGGATTGGGTGATCTGCAAATAAGTGGCACGAGCACAACAGATCGTTCTTTCTCTCTGAATATTGAACAGCTTCATTAAATCACGATTCATAAACGGGCTGGCAATAGGGCTTTTGATCGTCACACTATCTTTGACTACCGTGGTGAGACTGCGGGTCATATCAAACGGCGTTCTCTGGTAGGTATCACGAAATATTTCGAGTAAATCTTTAACAGATAATTTTTTCTCCGGCTTAACCGAAAACGGAAAATTTTCTCCATTGGGATCAAATTTGAGTGATGGCGCTAAATGGCTCAGCACTCTCCATTCCCGGCGACGCGATCCCATACTGCGACGAGAGGCATAAGCATAGCAGAATTCAAACGGCTCGCCTGATTTTGAATCCCACCAGCCCATTTCCTCTGCCAGGGAGAAAGCATTGTCCGATGCCAGATAATGATCGGGATCATCCAGTTTAATCTGGCGAATTCGGCTTGAATTGGCAGAGACGCCGACCTGGTCATCAGGAATTCGCACCGCTGCCCAAACCGCACCAATTTTGCCCTTGCCGGGTCCCAAAATTTCAAAATGCCACACCTCTTTGGGATCAGCAAAAGTGAAACATTCGCCAACATCATTGTAGCCGTATTCTTTGGTCAATTGATCGATAATGCTAATCGCCTCCCTTGCAGTTCTGGCTCGCTCCAGCGCCAATCGGTAAAGCTCGGGACAGTCAATCATTCCTTCATCGCTGCGAAGCTCACGCTTCCCGCCAAAGGTCGTCTCCCCAATCGCCAGTTGATGTTCGTTCATTACAGGATAGGCTGTATTGATATAGGCGTAAGTCTCTTGCACCTGCGGAATTTCTCCCATCTCCATCCTGTCGGTGTCGTCAGGTCCTTTGGTTCTTTTCGGTTGAAAATAAATCTTGCACATCTCTCCCGCTTGGTACTTTTTGTGAGGAACAACATTAATCCAGGTTCGGTCGCTTCGGCTATCACACGAATGGGACGTCATGGTCGAACTATCGACTGATGCCAGTTTCCCAACTAAAATACTGGTGCAATTATCGTATTCAATTTCCTGGGCGAAGATTAGTTGGGGAGATAAAAATAGTAAAGCGATAACCAAAAGGATTTTGAGCCGATAAAAACCTTTCAACTGTGTCTGTTTTTTCATACGAAATACCTTTCATTTTTTGGAAGGTAATTGGGTGCTTGGGTAACTGGGTAATTGAGGTAATAAGGCAATTGGGTAATATGGTAATTCGGTATTTTGGTGATTAGCCATTTAAATTAGATGAAGTGCACAGCAATCCATAAAGGGATTGCACTCCGCTTCCATCGCACTGTTTAACTCTTTTTATTTGCCCAAATTACCTATTAAACTAATTACCCAATCTCCCAATTACCGAGTTACCCAATCCACCAATTACCCAACAAACCAATTACCTGAAAAACTACCTTCCCCGTCTTGGGACAAAACGATCAAAATTACCCATACTTCCCCTGCGAGCACCAGAGCCGCCAATGGCATAAATTTCGCTCTTACTCCAGCCCTCTTTGATCAATTTCATGTACAAACCCTGTTTCGGATCGTCCAGGTCTTCAGTTGAGACCAGGTTGAGGAGCAGATTATCGGTATCACCGAATTGCTCTTTCATTTTTAATAAATTTGAAAGACAGCTATCCGCATCCTTAGGATCAAAATCGACGGTAACGAGAACTTTTTTCTCGTTGATCTGTGCAACTTGTGCCGTGTCAAAATCCGATATTCCTGAAACGATGAATGGTTTCGATGCTGCTTCAAGTACGTCGTTAAATGTTTTGATTGATGGATTCATCAGGCAAAGCACAATGCTGCTATCTTCCATTGTTTTCAATGCCTTGTGACCACTTTCTGTTAAACCATTATCGAACCAGACGTCATCATCGCCCTTCACATCGATCCTGCCAAAGCTGAGAATTTTATGAGCCACAGTCATAAATTCGAGGTCGTGATCAAAAACCTGGGCGCCATTAACTCCAACCCGAAGATTGGTGCGAGGCATACGTGATCGGTAATATCGTGCTCGTTGACTTTGTGGTTGACGTTTCTGCAACTCTTGATACTTTTCAATGATTCGTTTCGCCAGACATGCCTGACACTTCGCTTCCAGCACAGACCATCCTCCTCGAACTTCGAGCTCAGGATTGATTGCGGTGATATTCCATCTCATGCCATCGTATAAATGCTGACGGTCGGGAATAATCAAAGATTTCGGCTCATTAGCAGCGTTGATAGTGCCCTGTAAAACAAATTGTCCTGTTTTTCGAAGAATTTCGGAATCCATTTTTTCCGAATCATCGCCAGT
>CBFDBN010000152.1:0-8263 GCA_965603055.1 uncultured bacterium
AATTGCAAGCAAAATTTTTAGGAAGTTGGTTATTTGCCCTGCCGCCGGTTAGAGATAATATAAAAAATTATTTGCGCTTTTGCAAGCAGATTGTAACACAATTTGCCAAATTGAATTACAAAAAAATCCTTTGAATCTCCCCCAAAAAGTGCTATCATATTATTTAAAAAACAATTCTAAAAAATCTATTACGAGGAGAGGAAATTTCAGTGAATCGTTCAGTCAAACTGTTAGTTTTTTACATCATCATTTTATCTTCCTTAATTTCTAACTGCGCCAGAGTCCTCCGAAAGGGAACTGACTATGAAATCAGACAGGAGAACAAATTGACGATGGAAGCTCTGAAGGGGGCAAGAAAGTGTATTCAAGAAAATATGTCTCCAAATTTTCAAGGTCCAATTCCAATCAATTCCAAAATTGATTCTGCCCAGGTCGATCTGGAGAACAATAGATTAAATATCTATCTATCAAAACATTTCTCCTATCAGCCATTTCGTCCTCAAAATATCGATCCGATTTATGATTTGTTCAAAAAATACCTGGGCAGAAAATTTCAAAAGTTTGATCTGACACTTTTCACGTTAAATGAGCCGATACAGAATTTGATTCCTAATTATTATCGAATCGATACAACTGACTATGATTGGAAACGGATGCCGAAACCAGTTGAAAAAGTAATTCCCCCGATCATTCAAAGGCTGGATAAAAACGCCTGGCAGCCCACCAATGGTTTGTTCAATCGCAATATCGCCCTGTGGCACAGTCACGGTTTTTATTATTCAAGAGAAAAAGATCGCTGGGAATGGATGCGTCCCCGGTTGTTCAATACGGTTGAAGATCTGCTGCCAATGTCATTTGTGATTCCATACATCGTTCCAATGTTAGAAAATGCTGGCGCTAATGTGTTTCTCCCTCGGGAGCGGGATTTGCAGAACCAAATGGTAATTGTGGATAATGATTCACCTTTGCTTGATGGCGATTATCGAGAGCCTGGAAATAAAAAATGGCAGACTGGCAACGAGCCTGGATTTCAAATTGGCGAACCTCCGTATCCCGCCAATATCAATCCATTTTTGCAAGGGAGCTACCGCGTCTGTCACTCCGATACAAAAAACTCAGCGCAAGCAGGGTGGATTCCCAATATTCCTGAGACTGGAATGTATGGTGTTTATATTTCGTATTTCAATTCTATCGAAAATGTGCCCGATGCTCGATACACGGTTCACCACAGTGGTGGAAAAACTGAATTTCTTGTCAATCAGCAAATTGGCGGGAGCACCTGGCTTTACCTGGGGCAGTTTAAATTCGAAAAAGGATTCAATCCCGAATCTGGCAAAGTTGTTTTGACGAATCAAAGCGAATTTCCTGGTAAAATGGTTACTGCTGACGCCGTACGATTTGGCGGTGGTATGGGAAATATCGTTCGTGGCGGCACTGTCAGCGGTTATCCTCGTTTTGCGGAAGGCGCTCGATATTATCTGCAATTTGCTGGGATGCCTGATACTCTTGTTTATCATTTGAACAAAGACACCACGGATTATAATGACGATTACCAGTCCCGAGCTGAATATGTTAATTATTTGAAAGGTCGTCCTTCTGGTCCCAACAAAAATCGAGATGTGGATGGACTGGGGATTCCCATTGATCTATCGCTGGCATTTCACACCGATGCCGGAATCGCTGCTGACAGCACCATTGGCACGCTGATGATTTATTCAATTACCGATGCTGAAACGCTGGACGTATTTCCCGATGGCATGTTTCGCCTGGCAAATCGTGACCTGGGGGACATCATTCAAACCCAGATAGTCGATGATATTCGATTGAAATATCGTTCCGACTGGACACGGCGTGAGCTGAGGGATGCCCGTTACAGCGAAGCTTATCGACCGAATGTGCCAGCCTGTCTGCTGGAATTGCTATCGCATCAGAATTTCACAGATATGAAATACGCCCTGTCGCCCCTATTTCGATTTGATGTCTCTCGATCAATTTATAAAGGCATGTTGAAATTCCTCGCCACACAGCATCAGTTTGAATATGCGGTTCAGCCATTGCCAGTTTCCCATTTTCATGCTTTTTTTTCTGATACAGCCGAAGTGACTTTGCGCTGGCAGCCTGTGCTTGATCCATTGGAACCGACTGCCATACCAGAAAAATATGTCGTTTACACCCGAATCGAAGATCAAGGATTCGATAATGGCACCTTGGTGGATGGGACGCACTGGAAATTAACTGGTCTAGAGCTAGGCGTGATTTACAGTTTTAAAGTCATTGCTGTAAATAGCGGCGGCGAGAGTTTCCCATCAGAAATCCTCTCAGTCTGCTGGATGGATACCAGCCTCTCTCCTGTCCTGATCATCAATGGTTTTGATCGCATTGCTCCGCCTGAATACATCGACGAGCCGAATTTCAGAGGCTTTGCCAATTTTCTCGATCCAGGCGTCGCAGATAAATTTACATTCAATCTCACTGGCTCCCAGTTTGATTTTGATCCCAATTCGCCCTATCGAACCAACGATGCCCCGGGGCACGGCGCCAGTCTGGCAAATTATGAGACCCGGTTGATTGCCGGAAATACTTTCGATTATCCTTACATTCATGGCTCAGCCATCAAAAATTGTGGCTATCCTTTTATCAGTACCAGTGATGAAGCTTTCAGGGATGGATGGATTGATTTCAAAAATTATAAAATAATTGATCTCATTTTGGGAGAAGAAAAAACTGCCATATTTCCAGATATAAATCCAGAATACAGCACCAGTATGATGATCAACGAAAATTACAAAGTATTTCCTGAGAAACTTAAAACCAGAGTAAAAGCCTTTCTTGAAAACAATGGCAATTTATTTCTCTCTGGTGCTTATATCGGGAGTGACCTGGTAGGAAATAAGGATACAACTCAAAACGATATAAAATTTGCCAGGGAAGTTTTGAAGATCGACTGGCAGACGAATCATGCTGCTGTTACTGGAAAATTTTATTCCGTGGATTCATTATTCATTCAATCAAATGATATTTTTCATTTTAATACAGAATATCAACCCGATTTGTATGCTATCGAATCGCCCGATGCCATTGATCCTGCTAACGGAGCTAAAACAATCTTGAGATATTCAGAGAACAGATTTAGTGCAGCTACAGCCTATTTGGGAAATGATTACTCAGTGATCGTCTTCGGATTTCCGTTTGCAACGATTGTGGAAGAAGACTGGCGCAACCAGGTGATGAAAACGGTTTTGACAAGTTTTCAAGTAAAATAAAGATCATATCCTGTGAAGCGGTATAAATTGGAGACTTGTCGAACTACTTTTTATTCATCATTTTTTTAATTACCTCATCAATTTTCTCAAGCACTTCTTCCCGGGATGGCTCATGATCGAACTCGATAGCCGACAATGCTTTTTCAAACTGGGACATCTTACCGGCGATGAAGCCGCGCTTACCCATCAATCGTTCTCGATCCCGGGTCTCCCAGTATTCTCCTTCGTCTTTGACTTCAAGGTCAGGTACATATTTTTTCTTTACATAATCAAGCAATTTGACGATTGCAATATGAGCATCAATTGGCCCGAACTGGGTTTTAACAAAGACCCAGAGCTGTTCTTCGCTGAGCGTGCCTTCGTGAAATAAAATTTCCAGCATAAAACTGGATAATTGTCCTTTTGGATTAAACAGTAGATCCAGCGATTCATTGTTGGGATCAGTGTTGATTATAATTCCTTTCAGCGGGATATGTCCTTCAATCTCCGCCCCTCTATCGGTGTGGATTAATTCGGCACTGAACGGCTGGCTGAGGTCTTCGTTTAATAAATTATATTCCCAGCTCATTGACTCACAAATATCGACCATCTCTTTTTGTAACTGATCGATAAGCGACATGCTCTTAATGTTTCCTTTATAATGAATTGTGATTCCCATTTTTCCCTCCGATTTTATCGTTTTTTTCTATTTAATCCCCTGATGACTTCATCAATCTTTTGAATAAATTCCTCCAGAGTCTTCTCATTGCCAATATTTGCTGAAGTCAGGGCTTTTTCGACCTGGGTCATCATGCCAAAAATAAAACCACGCCGGGCGATCAGCCGTTCCTTATCTGCTGTCTCCCAGTATTCACCATCATCGTTCACCTCCAGGTTGGGTATATACGATTGTTTCAAGTATTGGAGCAGTTTCACGATGGCAATGTGGGCATCCACAGTGCCGAACTGGGTCTTGACAAATAGCCAATCCTCATCCGGGGGGATTGATCTTTCATGGATAAAAATTTCCCGCAAGAAGCTTGTAAGCTTCCCTTCTGGATTGAAAAGCAGGCTCAACGTCTCATTATCCGGATCGCTCTCAACTGAAATGCCACGCAGCGGAATATGTCCTTCGATCTCAGCTCCTTTGTCGGTACGTGCCAATCTCGCATTAAACGGCTTGCTCATATCTTCATTGGTGAGGCGATATTTCCAGTTCATGGAGTGGCAAAATTTAATCACTTCCTGCTGAATGGGATCGATTAAAGATAAGTCCTCTAACGAGCCTCGATAAAAAATTGTGATTCCCATTTTTTCCCCGCCATTTCAAAAATTTAGAATTACTTTTTTGACCATGCTTGAATCAACAACAATTTTCATTATAAAATACCGGCCTATCAATTCATTATTCCAATGAATCACTTTCTCTTCCAGAGATAAAAAACTGGCACACCCAATAACAAAAAGCCAAGTCCAACCAGTGATTCTAACGGTTTATTGATTAAAGTATTGAAAATCAGCCAGGCTTCTATAGCAATAAAAATAATAGGCGTAATCGGGTAGCCAAAAGTTCGGTAAGGTCGTTTGGCATTGGGAATTCGTTTCCGCAGTATGATGACAGCCATGGCGGTTAGTGCGAAGAAGATCGAATCGGTGAATACAACATAAGAGATTAAGCTTTCAAATGTCCCCCAGAATAGAATCAGGATGATAGCCCAGGTGGATTGGCAGATGATTGAAAATGCCGGGGTCTGGTATTTCGGATGGACTTCGGCAATTTTATTAAAAAAGATTTTATCGCGCGCCATGGCAAAATAAATCCGGGGAGCGGTTAATGTATAAATTCCAGCCGTGCCAAAGGTGGATATAAAAATCACCAGCGCAATGAGACTTCCGCCGATCGGTCCAATGACAGTTTCCACTGCATCAGCAGCCACATGGGGAGAAGCAGCCATTTCCGAAGGTGAAAGCAATAACAGGTAAGCGACATTAGTGAGCAGGTAAATCACGGTCACGATAATTGCCCCAAGGATCATTCCAAACGGCACAGTTTTTCGGGGATTTTTCGCTTCACCAGCCGTGAACGTCACATGTTGCCAGCCACCGCATGACCAGATCACACCGACCATGGCAATGGCTAATGCACCGCCAAATCCCCCGGGAAGATCACCCAGCGGCGCTGAAAAATCTGACGTCCCGCTGGAACCCCAGCCCATACCGATAACGATCAATCCAATTATGCCTGCCAATTTAAGAACGGTAAACAGGTCTGAAAAAATCGCCCCGGTTTTAACCCCGCGAACATTCAATAGCGTGAGAAAAATTACGCCACTGATCGCAACTAACTTTAAGCCGGTTGGAGAGAGCGGTACAAAATAGCCAAAATAGGTGGCAAAAGCAATGCTGAGTGCCGCGATCCCACCAGTATTCACTACTAAAATATAAACCCAGCCATAGAGAAATCCAAATAATTTGCCATAAGTTTTGGAAAGATAAACATAAACGCCACCGGCTTCTGGCATCATCGAACCCAATTCTGCGAAGGTAAGCGCACCGGTAAGCACAAATAAACCACCGATTATCCATACTGAAAAAATCCATAGCGGAGAAGGCAAAGCACCAGCAATGATTGAGGGTGTGAGAAAAATACCGGAGCCAATGACTGAGCCAGTGGCGATCATAGTCATGTCGAATAGTGTCAGGTTTTGTTTGAGTTGAACGGAAGATTTTGTCTCGTGGTCATCAATCGAATTAGCAAATCCTGTTTGAATTGCCATGAAGTAACTCCGAGCTTATTGTTTTTGTGAGAATTTTCAAATTTATCTTCGCAATTGAATCGGTCTTAAACTGGCTAATGTTAATATTAATATTTGAAAAAAGCAAGCAAAATTTGTTACAAAAAATTTCTATCCTTGCAAATCTCATATTTTTATATTATATTAAAGTATTGAAACATTTTACGACTTTCATCATCTTTTTTACTCCAACAAATTAAACAAGGATGGTGTCTATGCAGAACAAAAGAACTCTTTTTGTGACATTTTTTTTCATTATCACTCTAACTGTGTGCTTAATGGATTGTGGAAAAAAATGGAAAATCTATCGTTTAGCTGCCGGTCCACCAGGGACTTCCTACCAGAACGTTGGAAAGATTATTGCAGATGTCGTCTCCAGCCAACGTAACTTGAATATCAAAGCTATTTTTGACCCGGTGAATATAGATGGAAAGACATTACCCTTAGATGCTTTAACCAATTGTTACCTCCTCTTTAAAGGTGGTGTTGAATTTGCCATCTCACAGAATGATGTTGCTATTCTCCCTCTTCTGGAAGAAGACAATAGTGAATTATCAAATCTTCGGAGTGTTATCCCCCTGTATCCTGAAATATTATTTATTATTTATAAACAGCATCTTGAACCGGAAGCTAAATCTCTTCGAGAATTGGTTCATGTGAAAAAAGTTGCTATGGGACCCGAAAATAGCGGAACAGCTCGATTGACTAAAATACTGCTTCAAGAGTTTAACATTCAGCCAGGTGAATACCAGCCACAATATACGAAATTCGAGGAGACTGTCCTTTCTGATACGGTTGATATTTGCTGCCTCGTAACCGGTTTTGACAATAATCGGGTTCAAAAAAGCCTTCAACAGGGTGGCAAGATTTTTAGCCTGGGTGATCCTAACCTGGCTGGAAATGGCTCGGCAGCCGATGGTTTCTGCCTAAAATACCCATTAGCAAAAACGTTCATTATTCCTAACAAAATTTATCAAAACTTGCCGGAACAACCAGCCCTCACGGTTGCGATTGATGCCGTGTTGCTCACCCGTGAAGATGTGGCTGACGATGTAGTGTATAACGTTATCGAGATAATTTTGAACCGAAAACAATTTATGGTCATGGACCTGGATAACAAATTATTTAGCCATATTACTGAACAGTTTGATCCGTTGAAACTGCGATTTCCATTACATAAAGGGGCGAAACATTATTTAGAACGAAACAAACCAACCTTCTGGGAACGCTATGCAGAATTATTTGGTGTTGTTTTTTCAATATTTATCGCGTTTGTCGGGGGCATTGCAACCGTTACCAAATGGCGTAGCCTTCGCAAGAAAAATAGAATTGATACATACTATAAAGGTGTTATGGATATTCAAATTCAGATCGACGATTTTAAAACCGAACCTGACTGTCAAAATGCCATTCAACAATTAAAATATTTAAGGCAAAATGCATTTGAACAACTCATCTCAGAAAAATTATTGGCAGATGAAAGTTTCAGAATTTTTATTACGTTTATTAATGATACCCGGAAGGAGATTAACTCGCGGATGCAGGAAATTCGATAAAAGTTATGAAAAGGAGTGTTAGAATACTGGATTGAATATACTGATTCCATCGCTCGAAGCGATGGAATCAGTGTATATAAATTTCGAGTTCAACAAAATTTCCCTTGAAATTTTCCAAATAAAATCGTATATTTAGCTGGAACTAATTAAAACCATGTTCGTCAAATAAGTGTGATTTATGGGGACGAAACTGGCTTCGACGGGAGTCGAGGGAGTACAGATGGCATACCGAGGTCCTGGTTCCTCGTTAATCTGCCGGGAAAAAAATATAAACGCAGACAACTATGCGTATGCATTGGCTGCCTAATTAAGGGCGGCTCGCTATGGTTGAGTTGTTCCTGTCAGGCTCAATCAATAGCGTCGTTCATGATGGGATAGTTCCTGTTCTCGCCTGGGGGACAGGGGCGAAATTTAACCGGGCTGGCTTTTTAGAAGCTTTGTTTGCTGTGCTTCGGAAAGTGAGAATGAACAACAGACTAAGTATGTAGAGGTCTGTAAAACCGGACTCTCGGACGCGGGTTCGACTCCCGCCGTCTCCACAATTCGATTTACGATTTTAGATTTCGGATTTTAGAATTTAAATCATTGTTTAGGAATTTAAAGAACCTCCGCAGGATTATAATCTTGTGGAGGTTTTTTTTATCGGGGAGTATCTTACTCCAATTTATTT
>CBFDBN010000153.1:0-8235 GCA_965603055.1 uncultured bacterium
ACAATCTATTTTGATGATTTTACCGCTCATTTTATTGATACGAAAGTCGATGACAATGGCAAATTGTTTGTGCCGCTTCATTACAGGTTGGAGCAAAATTTTCCAAATCCATTTAATCCAGATACGAATATCACCTTTGGATTACCCCGGGATTCGCGGGTGAAATTAGAAGTATTTAATACGCTTGGGGAGCGAATCGCGACGTTGCTGGATAATGAAATGACTGCTGGATGCCATTCTGTAAAATTTAATGCCAGCCAGTTAGCCAGCGGAATCTATCTGTACCGGATCGATACCAGGGATTTTCAAACGACGAAGAGGATGGTGGTCATCAAATAGTTTGGGTAATTGGGTAATTAGTACCTAAACATTCAATTTCTTGCCCAAAGAGCAAAAACTTTTTGACCGCGAATTTCGCTAATTTTGTAAATTACGCGAATTAATAATTAGCGAAATTTGTTTAATTCGCGGAATTAGCGGTTCAGGGTCTTTTTGGTTCTGGCTTGTCCAGGTTAGGTGGTTAGTCAGGATTGTTCAATTCTAACATATTAAGTTTACAGAGAAATCAGAGAAAATGTTGTAAAAAAAATTGTATCGAGAGAAGAATCCTGATGAATGATAAAACTGATGATAATAAACTTAAAATGTATGGTGGTTTATGGGGCGGATTAATTCCCCTGGTTATCCTTATTATTTTATTGATTTTGCTTTCCGTCAATGGTAAAAGCGGGATCAAAGCATTGTGGAATGCGAGCTGGATCGCAATTGTTGTGGGAATATTCTTCGCAAGAAATAAGACGGCATATTGCAAAACACTGATGAGAGGATTGGGGGATAGGAATGGAATTGTAATCATCACTGCCTGGTTATTTGCCGGCGTTTTTGGCAAATTGATGGTCTCCGGCGGACTGGTGGATGGACTGCTCTGGTTTGGCTTGAAAACCGGGGCTACCGGTAGTTTTTTTTCTGTGATCGCTTTTATCGCTGCCATGATTTTTTCTATGGGGACTGGAACAAGCACTGGAACAGTTCTTTCCCTGGTACCAGTATTGTATCCGGCTGGCGTTTTTCTCGGTGCTGATCCAGTGATCCTGGCTGTGGGAATTCTTTCTGGCGCAGCGTTTGGGGATAATTTAGCCCCGATTTCTGATACCACAATCGTTTCAGTTTATACGCAGGAGGCTGAAATGCAGGATGTGGTTCGCAGTCGTTTCCCACTCGCCATGAGCGCCGCTTTTATCGCGGCACTGATTATTCTATTCTTCGGCGGTGGTGGTGAAATTAAACCGGTGCCGGAGATTCAAGCCCGGATGGATCCTTCGGGATTATTAATGCTTGTCAGTTTTGCAATCGTTGTGATCTCAGCCCTGGTCGGTCGGCATCTTGTCGAGGCACTTATTTATGGGAACGTCGCAGCAATTGTTTTGGGGACTATCAATGGGCATATTCATTTGATAGATGTTTTCAGAATCCCGGTTGAGCGGGGCGAATCATCGGGAATAATTCAGGATGGCATAAGCAGTGTCGTCGGTGCGATTGTTTTTGCCTTGTTGATGCTGGCGATTACACAGGTTTTAATCGATAGCGGTGTATTAAAGGAAATATTGAGCAAAGTTGAAAAAACAATGGTGAAGACCGTTCGACAGGCAGAGCTTTTTATTGTGATGATTACAATTATCGCTTCAATACCGCTTGCTTCAAATGCGGCTGCTGAGCTTTTAGTCGGACCAGGGCTGGTAAATCCTTTAGGCAAAAAATATAATCTTGCCCCGGCGCGACGGGCAAACCTCATGGATTGTGCCGTCTGTACCATCTATTTCACGATTCCCTGGCATATTGCGGTGGTTGTCTGGTACGGAGCGGTACAATCGGCAGCCGAGGTTTTCCATCTACCAGGGCTACCGATTACGGCGTCATTTTTGAATCCCTACTCCTGGACGTTATTGGCGGTTCTCCTGTTCTCCATTTTTACTGGGTGGAATCGGAGATTGAATATTAATTGATTGAATTGATTTTTGGAAAGGAAAAAAATGGAAATTGTGAATGAAAATGTTCTCGTCGCAGTCATCATGGGCAGCAAATCAGATCAGTCAATCATGGCGGAATGCACCCGACATTTGGAATATTTTGGGATACCGTCTCAACAATACATTCTTTCTGCGCATCGGACACCTGATGAGACGGCGCAATTTGCCAGGGAAGCACGTGATAAGGGAGTTAAAGTAATTATTGCTGGTGCAGGAATGGCTGCCCACCTGGCTGGCGTAATCGCGGCTCATACCACGCTGCCAGTCATTGGCGTTCCACTGCCTGGTTCTGATCTCAATGGGGTGGATGCGCTTTATTCTATGGTCCAGATGCCATCTGGAGTGCCAGTCGCGACAATGGCAATCGGAAAATCCGGGGCAATTAATGCGGCAGTTTTAGCTTCTGAGATTTTTTCAATTACGGATGAGAAAATTTATAAAAGACTTGTCGAATTTAAGAAGATTGGATGCAAACTGCCTAAATAATGTAGCGAGAAGCGCGTGAAGCGTAGGGCGTTGCCGCCCTAAGCTCTACACCAAACACCATAGCCGTCAGTTTAAGGAAATTAGTATTAATTGTTTCGTTGACAATTGTCAATGACCTAATCCATATTTTCTCTTAAACTGACGGCAATGCCCAACACGCTACAATTTCTGATCTTTTAAGTGCACTAAAAATCTGCATCAAATAAATAAAAAAACCCCTTTGCTATTGATTTATTAACAAAAGGGGTTTTTATTTTAATCGGAGTCGAAAATTAAAATTCGACATTTAATAAAGCCAGCACCCGATCAATGGGATTGATTACTGTAGTGCTGCTTGAACCGGCGAACAGTAAACCGACTGCCAGCGGATCTGTACCATCAACAACCAACGAACCTGAATCCCCGGGACTGGACATTGCTCCCGCGATAAGCTGATTCTCAAAAGTCGCTACCAGACTACCACCATAACCAACATCCACAGTCGTATTAAGTGCGGTTATCGTACCGGTTGTCGTCGCGGTTGTTCTGCCACTTTTGCGAACAGCCAAATTAATTGATGCCGGTTTCGTTCCGGTAATCACCCCGATATCGATAATATCACCATTAATCACAGTGTCTTCGACAGGTTTGGCAACCGCAGCATCGACTTCGTTTGCCTGGGTTGAAACTTTGGTTGCGACCAATCGGTGGCTGGAACCAAAAATATTTGCGAAAAAATTGAGTACACCGGCTGATGATTTGGCGAGAAAACAATCTCCACCGCCGCCACCACCACCAGGCTGGAATTGAATCGTAACCCATCGCTCGAGTGTGGCAATACGATCCTGTGGATTTCCGCCGCCATCGGCAGGACCCGGCTGTAAAATAGAATCTCCAACACTGGCATTATTGCTGTTTGCCAGAACGTGATTATTGGAAAGAATTAAAGTTTCCCCGGTGGTTTTGTCCTTAACAAATCCACCCAATGTACCAGCAGTAATGGCGTAATGACCAATGCTCACGCCGCCAGGAGCAGGGCGCCAACGATCAGTTCTAGACTTAAAAGCAACGATTTCTCCGACTTCCTTTACGTCGGTGGGAATACCATCGACTGATTTTGGTATTAAATCTTTACTCAGCAGATCAGATTTTGCTACCTTTTTCTTGACCAGAACGGTTACGCACAAATCACCGGTGTCTTTGCCCGCAACGATCTTATGTCCTACACCCACACCGTTCACATTCAGCTTGCTTTTTAATGTTTTTACGTGTTGGGTTTTAATAATTGAAACATCATCAATTGTAGCCATGAAGGATGTCCTCCTCTGTTATTTCTAATTATTGTCTAAAGGTTAGTTAGTTTTCATTTTGAGGTATTAGCTTTTTAACCACATTCTGCTTAATTAGTTCAAAAGGAATTGGTCCTGGTGCTAATAAATGTTTAAGAAATTCCTTAAAGCTAAAATGGGGACCTGTTTGTATTCGACAAGTATGTTCCAGTTGTTCCTGTTGTTTAAGTCCACGGAAAACACTTAAAGCTTTGCCTGGCGCAATATTTATTTGATTAAAAACGCTGCTCATCTCATTTTTTTTGAATAGTTTGCTTTCCAGAAGAACTCGCTCCTGTTGTTGTCTGGAAAACTGCTGAAGATAATATTGTATTTCAACTTTTGCCAGCAGCAAGTTTCTTAAATAATCCCTTAACAGCATATATTTCAATTCTGGATCGTAGCCTTTATAGCCAATATTAAGTAATGAGAACGCGAAATAGTAATGCCAGCCATTTACAAAAGTTTGATCAGGAAATGCTTTTGCTAATACCGGAACATCATTCAATTTTTTAAGCCAGCCATGATAATGTATTGGTATCGCTTCGATTACCATGATTGCTTCGAGTGATGGCTTATTATAGTCTCTTAATTGTGAAAGTTGTTGATACCAGTCTCGTTCATTTAAAATCGGTTTTAAATAACAATGAAATCGAGTCTCAGGATCCAGCAGCCCCGGTCTATCAAATTCGGCTAATTTGAAGATGGGTAAATAATTGTCTTCGCTCCAGGCGAGCTGAATATCAAATTCTAACGGTATAGAGAGATTCATTATTTCATCGATGAATCTTTTGATATCCTTAATTTTTTCAAAACAAAATGGGATGATTTCATCTTTATTTAAGGATTGGTTTTGAATTTCATCATATACAGCATCAATTGAATAATTCCCCCGTGCGAATGCATTGCGTTTCTTGCTCTTATTTAGGATTGTATTGGATAGGTCCAAAACCTCATCATAATATTTCTGGTAGTCAGCGTCAATTAAATTTATGATTTCATCTAACTTTATTTTTTTATCAAAAAACAGGTTAACGTAGACCTGGTACATTTCAGGAGTCATGGGTAAGGATTGATTGGTGGATGTGTTTAACCTTGACTCCAAAAATAGCTTAAAGTTTTCAAGTGAGTCAACAACCATTTCAGATTTTTGATTGAGTGTATCAACCAATGAGGTGGTTACCACAAATTGACTGGATAATTGAAAAGCGATAATTCGGCTTAGATTGTCGATTCGATCAATTGCAAGGGTGAGATTTGTGATTTCAGAAGGAGAAAGATTTTTCTTTGCTTCAATGAGTAACTTTGGAACCTGGTCCAATCTTGCTATTAAATTCCTGGTTCGTTGTTCTGTTGTATCGCTGTGATAAATCTCCAAACCATGGACAGCATCATAAATTTTTTGGAGATAAAAAGCGGCATCGTTCTGCCATCTTTTCCTTCTTTCCAATTCAAAAAGATGAATCTCTAATTGCGAAGCCAGAATCTGAAAATTTGCTTTATTCTGGTTCGAAAGCTTATTTATATCTATTGCTGCAATTTTTTCGGTTGTTAGCTTAAAAAATCGAATGATGTTTTCTATATCATCCTGGTTGAATTGATTCAATTGATCATCATAATCGTGATTCCCCATCAATGTTGCCTGGACCGGGAAACTTTGAAAATATACCTCTAAAAAATCTCTCGTTACCCGGTTGAATTTTCTGTTGTCGAAAAAATTAGAGCAATTTATCAAACAGACAAGAAGGATCAAGACCAGGCTAAATTTTAGTTTATTCAAATATGCTAACATCTCCTTTTCCTGCACGTAGTACACGAAAATCATCATCATTGGTTAAGTCGATAACGCTTGAGGTAATTGTTCCAAGAATTCCGCCATCAATAATGACATCCATTTGATGACCGAGACGAATATCTATTTCCTCTGGATCGATAAAAATATCGAATTCACCGAAACTGGCGCTGGTGCTGACAACTGGATGTCCTAATTCGCGTAGGAGAGCGATACAAATATTGTTGTCCGGGATACGGATTCCAACAGTTTTTATTCTGGTAACCATCAGTTTCGGGACCAGTGGAGTCGCCTTTAAAACAAATGTATAGGGACCAGGAAGCAGGTGACGCATTACTTTGTACGCTCGATTTGAAACATAAGCGTATTTGCTAATATCTTTTAAATCAGGACAGATAAAGCTGAGTGGTGATTTGTGGGATTTGCCTTTTATGGAAAAAATTTTATCAATGGCTTTCTTGCAAAAAATATCACATCCAATCCCATAAACCGTATCAGTTGGATAAGCGATAACTCCATCTTTACGCAGGATTTCAGCCACCTTATCGATCAATCGCTGTTGTGGATTATCACTATTAATTTGGTAAAGAATTGCCATCATCGATGCCTTTTTCTATTCTTTCTTTGGATCTGTTTCCTGTCCTGTTGAAATTTTTTAGGATCCTTTCCAAATTTTCTTTTAGGCGTTACGACTTTCTTTTGTCGATTTGGAATGCCTTTCATAACAAGCTAGCTTATATTTCTGTAGGACAAATTGGCAATTTGTCCTACAGTGGCGATTCAAAAAATGGTTCCCATTTTGATTTTTCTGGCGGCGATTGCAATAAACTAATTACGATTAAACATAACAATGATCCAATCAGTGCGGGATAAACTGCCGGCACACCAAATAAAAATTCTCCCTGTACTTTTCGAATAATTTCCCATAAGACGGTTACCAACATGCCAACCAGAATCGACGCCACACCGGCATGAGGCGTAGCCCTTTTCCAGAAAAACGTAGCCATTAATGCTGGTGTTAATCCCGCACCGTAAATCGTATAAGCGGCATAAGCTGCATCTAAAATTCGGGGGAAAAAATTCATCAAGGCATAAGCTGAAATTCCCAGCACAACAACAACCAATCGGGAAAATCGCACAATTTGTTTATCAGAGATACCGGGATTAATAAACCGCTGGTAAATATCTCGCATCACGTTCGTCGCCGGAACTAATAAGAAACTGTTTGCGGTCGAAATAATTATTGCCACGATTGCTGCGATAAGTAAACAGCCAATTATTAATGGAAGCCCCTGGTGTGCGACCAATAAGATGATCTTCCCCGATTCGGCATTGGATAATCCTTTGAAATAACTACTGCCGATTACTGCCAAACTCTGCAAACCAACACCGATGATAATGACACCGATAATCCATCCGATAACTGATTTTTGCGCTTCGCGAGGATTCTTTGCAGAGAAAAATCGTTGATACATATTACCATTGCCCAGGGCTAAAAGTAAAGTTGGGACAAAGTAGCCCAAAGCTTGAATGACAGACATATTTCCAAGGACAAAATTTTTTCTGGGTGTTACGTTTGCGGTGATGAATTCTAATCCCCCGACATTTTTAATGAAAAAGGGCACAGCTACAAATACCCCCACCAATATCATAATTCCATTGATAACATCCAGGTAAGCAACTGATAACATGCCAGCAGTGAGTGTGTAAATGATAACAAATATGGCAACAATCATCATTGCGGTTTCAGTAGGAATTTGACCTTGCGAAATAATGGGTAAGGTCCAGCCCCCGATTTGCCAGTGATAATTAACATCAGCAGAAAACAGTCCATCAGAAATGATATTTAATACCCATCCGCCGCCGCGAAATTGGTAACTGACAATGGTAATATAAGCAACGATGGTCGTAACTGTTGCCAGAAGACGCGCCCATTTGTTGTATCGCGCTTCGAGGATATCCGGTACGGTAAATTGTCCAAATTGGCGCACACGTGCAGCGATAAAATAGACAATAATAATTCCCAGCCAGCCGCCGGCACTCCCGATTAGAGAAGTGTAGCCATGATTATAACTCAGGTCTGCAACGCTGAAAATATCGCCGGAGCCAATCCAGGTCGCCAGCAAAGTTCCTACCAATATCGGGGCAGTCAGTTTTCGACCAGCTACCATAAAATCTTCCTGGCTCTTCACCCTGAACGCGAGGTATGCCCCTAATGAGAAAAGAATAACAAGATAGATTCCGATGGTTATGAGATAGCTCATATTTTGCTGTTACCAATTAAATATCATCCACAATGTAACGCAAACAATCCTGTTTGCGACTATTACAAATCGATTTCATTTCCCCGGGCGGACAGAATCAGTTTATGATATTTCCTTAAAAATTAATAAAGCATTTCCCGGGTTAGTTTTAAGTCCACTAAAATACTTATTTTTATTTTAAAAGTCAAGTTTAAATAAAAATTACAGTTATTTTTCAATTATTATTTTTGTTATATCGGAATTTCAAAGTTTGTGTAAAAAATACTGAGAAAATTCTTTACAAGGAGCAACGGAGTTGCACGGAGAATTTTTTAAGGGATTATATGGCGGTTATATAACTCCGTTTAAAGTCTGCTTCC
>CBFDBN010000154.1:0-8188 GCA_965603055.1 uncultured bacterium
AACAGGTTAAAAAAGCGGTGCGCAATGCCTGGAAAACTTATGCGCCTTCCCGAGGCGACACAGAAAACCACTGGGCAATGTGGTACGCCAGTCTTTACCTTATGGCGGAACAATGGCCCAACGAGCCAGGTTCCGAATGGTTCAATGGCATGAGTTCCGAAGAAAATCTCAAAGAAGCCCGGGAGTACTTATTTGAATGGGCGAGAATCACCACCACGATTGGTCAGGGTGAATTTGACTCACCCGATTATATCCTGGAATATATCATTCCAACGACGATGTTGGCTGGATATGCTAAGGATCCGCAGGTCAAAAAGCTCGGTGAAATGCTGACTGATTACATTCTGGCAGATTTTGCTGGTGAACACGTGGATCAGCAGTACATTGGCGGGTACAGTCGAATTTACGAACGAAATTTGATGCGTCCCAATGGATCTGCTTCATCCCATTTTGCTTATGTTTATTTTGGCGTGGGAGAGCCACTGCCACACGGTTGGGTGCTCTATCCCGTATTAACTTCATACATGCTGCCCGAAATTATTTATAAAATTGCTACTGATCGCAGCAAGCCTTACGTGCACAAAGAACGCAAGCGAGTCCGAAATGTGATTCGCTACGGAGAGGAACGAAATCCGCCGGTTTATAAATATAGCTACATCACCAAAGATTACGGAATCGGTTCGCTCCAGGGCGGAATTTTGCAGCCGATTCAGCAGCATACCTGGGGAGTTCGATATACTTATGGGAAACCGTTTTCCACCATTTTCGGGTTGCATCCCTACTGGTCAGTGCTCGAAATCGCCATGTCTTTCCCGGAAGAAAGCAAGGTTTCTATGGCGTGGATTACCGCTTCAAAAACAACCTATAACAATCCAGATAAATGGACCGGCGGTTCGCCTGATGAAAGGACGTTTCAACATAAAAATACATTGATCGCGCTATACGACATTCCCATCGGCACGACCTCCGAGCACATCGATGGCTTTTTCCCGGCGAATCTGGAGGACAGAATTATCGATGATTCAGGCTGGATCATCTGCAAAGCTGGGGACACTTACGTCGGCTGGTTTCCGCTACAGCCAGGAGTGTGGAGCGAAGAATATGAATTGAAACGGCAGGCATTCAATACCAAAACCGGCTCACGAGAAAAGGATGAGGATATGGAACTTCGGAATTATCGTTTTCGAAGCCATGAATTGCAGAACGGTTATGTCGTGGAGGTTCGTTCGAAAGATGAAATTGGGAGTTTTGAAAAATTTCGCGAAGCGCTTCCCAACCATATTCCCGAAGCAATTTTGAAGCCAGGCAATGTTGCTGTTAAATACAAAACATTGAATAGTGATAAAATGGAATTTGCTTTTCCAGGTAAGCGAATTTTAAATGCTGAAAAAATTGATCTTTCAAAATATAAATTGTTTGAAGGTCCTTTTTTGAATGCTGAGGTTGGCAGCCAGAAATTGACGTTAACCTATAAAGACAGCAAGTTGGTGCTGGATTTTGAGAAGTTAGAAAAAAGGGAAAAATGAAATGAGCAAAAAGATTGTTTTCAAAATAACAGATTATATTGAGCCTGATCTAAAATGGGAAGAAGATGAGTGCGAAAAACTTGGGATTGATTTTCAGCATTACCAAATGAGAGATGCTTCTCCAACTGAATTGATCGAAAATTTTAAAGATGCAGATATTTTATTGACGAATATGGCGACATTCAATGCCGAAGTAATGGATGGATTGGAAAACGTTAAAGTACTGCTGCGACACGGAATTGGGTACGATAAAGTGGATGTGGATGCTGCAACCCAAAACGGAATTGTGTTTGCCAACGAAGCAACCGCTTCCAGCGAAGATGTGGCAGAGCATGCCTTGATGTTGATCTTTGAAACGTGGCGCAAAAGAAAACTGATGGATATTGTGCTGGAGAGATGGATTAATACAGGCACATGGAGTTCAGCAGGAATCAGCCCGATTTTTCGTATGAAGGGTAAGACGCTGGGGATTATCGGCTGCGGAAATATCGGCTCTCGGGTGCTGAAAAGAGTCAGTGGCTTTGGCATGAAAGTGCTCGTTTGTGATCCTTTCCTCACTCCCGAAAGATATCAGGAACTCGGTCTCACACATGTTCCTATTGACGATGTTTTAAAAGAAGCCGATATTGTGACCATTCATGTCCCTGTTACCGAAGAAACCCGGGGAATGTTTCATCTCGAAAAATTCAAACTGATGAAATCGACCTCAGTCGTTATCAATACCGCAAGGGGACCGATTATCAAAACCGAAGATTTGATCACTGCCCTCCAAAAAGGAATTATTGCCGGCGCCGGGATCGATGTCTACGAGAAGGAACCGCCCCCTAGGGATTCCGAGCTTTACAAGATGGATAATGTCATCCTGACTCCCCATATCGCCTGGTACAGTGAGGAAGGCGGCTGGGATATTCGGTACATGATTATGGACGATGTCAGAGCTTTTTTGGAAGGAAGATTGCCCCAATTTGTGATCAATCCAGAAGTACTGGAGAAACTGAATTTGAGGTTTGAAAGAAAGTGAAATGTGAAACGTGAGACGTGAAATGGCAGACGTGAGACGATAAAAAAGTGAGATGCAAGACGATAAAAGATCATGTTTAATTCCAGAGAAAAAACCTTTTTGGTTCACAGAAATGAAATCTCACAGAACCAAAAAAACAGAAATTCGTTTCTTTGGGATTTTCCCGATAATTCGGGATGGGCTAAATTTTTAAATTATTTTGCCATAGAATCATTTTGCCAAACTTAATACTGAAAGGGAGTTCTCGCATCATAAATCCAGAATGAGGTTTCGATGTCAAAACTAAAATTTTTCGACTGTAACTGTACGATTGGACGACTGGCATATCCCACACTTGGCGATATTTCGGATGTCGATGGCTTGCTTAAAGAAATGCAGATTGCTGGCGTGGAAGAATCGCTCGTTTATCATATTATTTCACGGGATGGTCATCCGCCGTTGGGGAATCGCCTGCTGATGGAAACGATTAAAAATCTTGACCAACTTCATCCCGTCTGGGTAATAATTCCGCACCACACAAAAGAAATGCCGCCACCAGAAAACTTGCTGCAAGAGATGAAGGAACAAAATGTTAAAGCAGTACGGATTTTCCCAACTCGTACGCTTCACAGTTTTTCCATTGAGGATTGGTGTGCGGGTGAATTGCTTCATTCGCTCGAGCTGGCTCGTATTCCAGTAATTCTCGATTTAGAAATTCTCTCATGGGATGATGTTCACACCATTTTAAAAAAATATCGGCAATTGCCAGTCATTGCAGCGAATTGTACCTACCGACACAATCGTTTCACCTATCCGCTGCTCGAAAAATTTGACAATTTATACATCGAACTATCTCGATTCATGGGAGCAGGTGCTGTGGAGGATGTGGTCAAACGATTCGGCTCCCGACCATTACTTTTTGGTACGAATATGCCGCAATACACAGGGACGGCTGCTGTGGCGCTGCTGACATATTCCGATATCGATCGCAAAGATAAAGAGGCAATTGCTGGGACCAATCTCCGCAATCTGCTGAAGGAGGTGTGGAAATGAGCGAATACTTTGATCGAATTCATGACGGACTGCCGCTGGAAGATGTCGAAATTATTGATATTCACGCGCACCTCGGACCTTATTGGAATATGCACATCCCCTCAAACGACGCTGATGAAATGGTCAGAATGATGGATTCGTGCGGGATAGATAAAGTCGCTGTGTCCTCGCATGTGGGAATTAGTTCGGATTTTGTTTTTGGAAATGACCTGGTAATCGAAGCCATTCGTACTCACCGAGGGAGAGTTTACGGAGCCTGCGGCGTAAATGGCAACTATCCCGAACTTTCGGTCGAGGAACTGCACCGCTGTTTCTCACAAGAAAAGGATATGAAAATTATCAAAATTCATCCATTTTTAGCCAAATGCCGAATGGATGATCCTCGAATGAAAGGAATTTATGAATTTGCCGCCGAACGAAAATTAATGCTTCTCACCCATACCTGGCTTGAGGGAGATAGTTATGCCAGCCTGGACATTTTCAAAGATGTGGCGAAAGACTTTCCTGAAATCACCTGGCTCATGGGGCATTCCGGCGGCACGTATGGAAATTATCATGCTGTCCAGATTGCCAATGAATTTGAAAATGTGTTGCTGGATATTACCATGTCCACCTGTCCTGCCCGACAGATCGAATATTTTGTTTCTGAAGTTGGCTCAGAAAAAGTGCTGTTTGGAACCGATAATCCCTTCTTGGATCCCAGGCCCCAGCTTGGCAGAGTCGGGCTGGCAGAAATATCTCACCAGGATCGGATCAATATTTTTGGAGCGAATGCTCGGCGGTTTATTGATTTTGATTGATAAATTTTTTTGCTAACAGAAATGAAATCTCACAGAAATGCTTATTAACTGATTCCATCCGCTTGAGTTAATGCCAAATGGAATCAGTCCATTTTAAGAATCTTTGCGTTTCTTCAATCAGTGGAGGATATATCTTTGGTAAAAATTTTGTAACAGTTTAGCGACCTGAAGGAAAGCCGTTGAAACGGCTATTGTTGTCGTTTGTTTTGAATAAACACCACAATTAATTGTGGTGTTTATTCAAAAATGTGAATTTTTAGAACCGTTTTAACGGTTTTCTATGTTAACTCCAGTTGACTAAACAATTACAAAATTTCTTCGCTTACACTAGGAGAATCAAATGCTTAAATTTTTATCCAGCACGAAACTTACTCTCGCACTTTTCTTTATATTCCTGATTCAGTGCAGTTCAAAGGAAAATGAAAAATTCTTCCTTTTTACCGATGCGGCAGTAAATATTGCCCGTCAGAACATCGAACAGCACGAGTGGGCAAAGGTCGTATTTGATTCATTGAGGAAAGTTGCGGACGACGCAGTTTCGATTAAAGCAGGTGAAATTCCCTACTGGATTCCGGAATTCACGCCGACTCGTGTGGTCGATTGCCCGGTGTGCGGCACTTATTGGGCAGAATATATCTGGCAATGGCAGCGAGAAAATCCCGATGAAATTTTGTGTCGAGTTTGTTCGACCCGGGTGAACCCGGAAAATTATCCTGATAACGATTCTGTCCTGGTTTATGATCCGCAGGGAAAGCCGCATGCCTTGCCAGTTCATCGATCTGATGATGGAAAAATTTATCACTTTCGAGAACGAGTTGCCTATCATAAAATTAACCAGGTTCGGAACTGGCTGGAAGCGCTGGGTTGTGTTTATGCAATATCGAAAGAAGAAATGTATGCTGAGACCGCGATTCGATTGCTAACGAGATTGGCAGCGGTTTATCCTGGCTATGCCCTGCATGACTGGGAGCGCTATGGCACCAAACCCTGGCGAATGGCTGGAAAAATATCCGGCTGGAATTACGAAGACGCGACTCTGATTATCGCCTGCGGAAAAGCTTATGATGCTATTCGGAATAGTTCAACCTGGGATGAAGCAAAACAGGAATTGGTTAAAGATGGATTATTTCGATGCGCTGCTGATTTTCTGACAGCCATTCGACCGGATAAACAGATTATTAATGATACGCCATTTCGATACGCTGGCGTGGCTATTGCTGGCAGGATTCTGCAAGACGCAAAAGTGATGCGGTGGGTGCTTGATGAAGAACTGGGAATCATTCCGTTTATTTTACGCTACTGGAATTACGACGGCTCGTGGGTGGAACGCGCCCCAAGTTACCATAAAATGTCGCTTCGGAAATTTCATGAGGTAGTGGATGCACTGGAAGATTATTCGGATCCCCCCGGGTACAATAATCCTGATCGGTTTGATCATTTCAGCCTGAAAAAAATGAAAAGATTGCAGCGCATATACGAAAGTCTGTTTGACATTACCTATCCGAACGGAGGCTTGCCGCCGATAAATGATTCCCACGTCGAGGATAAGCCCATGCCCATATTAGCCGAAGCTGCTTACGGCTGGTTTGGGTCTGAAAAGGCGTTGGTTCATCTCGCCTCCGCTTATGGGGATTCGACGCTGAAAAACGGTGATCTGTACTCTTTATTTCATCGTCCCCCGAATGCCCCGGATCATTTGAATCGAATTAAGGATAAAAATTTGGATTCACGATCGACCATAAATGTCGAAGACCTCGGTCTGGCGATATTACGAAGCCAGGCAAAAAAGAATGAAACCATGTTGACCCTTCAATATGGCGGCATCTATGGTGGGCACGATCATGCTGACAAACTCGATCTTACGCTGTTTGCTGAGGGCAGGGAAATGCTCTCCGACCTGGGGTATGTCTATTCTTCTTTTCCGAACATTTTCACCTGGATGCAGCGAAGCCTGGCACATAATACCGTGACAGTTGACGGCATCAACCAGCGGTATATGCACGGAGACTGTGTGCTATTTCAATCTAAGCCGGGATTCCAGGTGGTTGAAACAAAAAATCCCTGGCTTTATCATAAAGTGACTGATGTGTTCAATCGGCAGGTGATCCATGTCGAACGTGATGGTCGGGATTACATCGTCGATATTTTTCGAATAAGCGGCGGAAAAATGCACGATTGGTCGGTCCATGCCGAAACATCGGATTTAAATGTAGAAGGTGTAGTTCCGATAAAAATTGATAAAATCGATGGGAGAGATTATGCTTATGAACATCTGACAAACATTCGGATGGCGAGATTCGATCACAAATTTCAGGTAACCTGGAATTGGAACGATGAGCCGACTGCTCATTTAAAACTCCGCATGATTTCCCCGGCAAAAGGTCAGGTTTTCATCGCTGATGCGCCGGCCCAGCGAAGAATAGGGCAGGAGGGAAGGACACTGCCTTATCTCATTCTACGCACCAGGGATACAAAAAATACGACCTTTATCGCAGTTTGGGAACCGTTCCAGGATGGTTCCGCAATAGAATCCGTTCAACTAACTATGCTGAAAGAAAATTCAAAACAAAACTGGCCCTGTGTAATTCAAATAGATTGGAAGGACGGTGTTATCGATTTCGTTGCCAGCGATCTCACCGATCAACCTGGTGAGAATTTTATTTTCAATAATATTGATTTCCAATGGAAGGGACGAATTGGATTAATACGTTTTCGTGAAAATAAAATACAACATCAGAAATGGGCGAAGGCTTTTTCTTTTAATTAATGTTTGAACGAAAACGTTGTTTTTGTCATTTTGACCGAAAAGAGAAATCTGGTTAACCCACTAATTTATCACGATATACAGATTCCTCGACTCCGCTTCGCTCCGCGCGGAATGACAAGTTTTACTAGTTTTCGTTCAAGCACTCATTAATACTACAATAATGTTTCAACAATTTATATTTACAAATTAACAAAATCCCCCACAGATTGAATAGGCCCCACAGATGTTTTTTTTCTGTGGGATTCTTCAATCTGCGGGGAGGATTTTTAAAAAAAATGAAGTTTTCCCTGCCTCTGATAAAAGATTTCAGGACGAATAATGAACTCAATCGCCTCAATTGACTACTACATTCTCATTTTCTATATCTTGCTCATTCTCGGCATCGGTATTTATTTTAGCAAATTTATGAAAGGCGCCAAAGATTATTTCACCGGCGGAAACATGATCCCCTGGTGGGTGGGAGGTATATCGTTGTACATGAGTAGCTTTTCCGCCTGGACGTTTACTGGCGCTTCTGGATTCGTCTATTCCACCGGGTTGTATGGCGTCCTCTATTTTCTGAGTTGGTCAATCGCTCTTTTCATCGGCTATCGAATTACGGCTGCGAAATGGCGCCGTTCCCGGGTAATTTCACCAGTGGAGTACAGCTCGACCCGTTACAATGTTACCACACAACAACTGGTGGGCTATGTGATGGTGCTCAGTGGAATGCTCACAAGAGGAATTACCCTAACGGCTGTTTCAAAAGTCATTTCCTCCACAATGAATTTGAATCTTGAGATGATCATTATTGTCGCCGGGATGGTGATTTTGATTTACACTTTATTGGGCGGGCTCTGGGCAGTCGCAATTACGGATGTAGTTCAATTCATTATTTTATTGGTGATTACAATGATCGTCATGCCGATGAGCATCAAGGCGGTTGGCGGATTTTCGGCGTTTGTTGATAAAGTTCCGCCACTTCGATTGGATCATGTTTACAGTGGTATGAAATACGACATTCACTATATTTTTGCTTTTACGCTCGTTAATGTTATTACAG
>CBFDBN010000155.1:0-8136 GCA_965603055.1 uncultured bacterium
CTACTTAAGAGCATAAAACTTATAGCCGACAACCGAAAAACTGAAAAATGATAATCAAAAGTGAATGCTTCGGAAATATTCAACCGTTCCATGATAGCAAAGCTTGTACAATCAACCAGGCTGAAATCTTGATCATCATATTTGTTATATATTTCCCAGCCTCTTTCTAAATCAAGAGGCTTAATGTAATGAAGAAAAATTATACCGTTACGGATTTTTTCCCAGAATGCACAAGCAGCGGATTTACCTAATTTGTGATGGATTAACGTCCAGCTTTCGGAGAAAACAAAATTTGAAGTTATAAATAGTCCCGGTTGATAAACTTCATTATAATAATTTGCAGCTCTCTGATGATGTTTATCTTTTTTATCAGCAAGAGCATAAAATGCTGCTGTATCAACGAATATGTTCATTGGCAATAATCTCCCCAAGATATTTATCATGGTTTTCGGAGACATCAGTTGAATCACTTTCGCCTAATCCAACGATAGACATGAAGTCTGTTGTTTGTTTATTGTTCATTTGGGAAATTTCTATAAGATATTGTTGAATCATGTTATTCAATAAATCTTCTATCGATAGGTGAAGCCGTTTTAATTCTTCTGATAAAACTTTGTATTGTAAAGAATCGATTTTTATTTCAGCTTTTACAGTTTCCATATTATTCTCTTTTCAAAGCATATTTTTGGATTGTTTTTTAATTAAATATAACTGTTACGATTGTGAATGTCAAGAAAAAAAATGCGTTATGTTTTCTAAAAATTTAAACCATTTGGAGTCAACTATGCTCTGGACAATCATCAAACGAGAAATCCAGGAATACCTGCGCTCCTCCAAATTTCTGATCGGGTTTCTGATTACCGTGATTCTGATTACTATCAGCACCATCATCAACATTAACGATTATAAGCAGCGTAATCAGGACTATATGGCAGCCCAAAAGGAGATGACAGGAGATCGATTTTATATCCAGGTCTTTCGGCAGCCTGAGGTGCTCAGCACGTTGGTACAAGGTAAGGATCGAAAATTGGGGAATCGTCTTCAAATGACCTATCTCAATCTTCCCTATCGCACTTCAGGTTATATGGGCTCATTTTCCAGTCAGCATCATCGTTTTATGGCGGGATTTGCAGCAATCGATTTTGCATTTGTGGTTCGGGTGGTGCTGAGCTTGATGGTCATCTTTTTAGCTTACAATGCAATCTCCGAGGAAAAATTTCAAGGAACGCTGAAATTAATGCTGGCGAATCGGCTGCCCAGGGATCAACTGTTGCTGGGAAAATTTTTAGGCGGATTGATCATAATTATCGTTTCATTGCTCATTGCTACCATTTTGTCAGTCGTCATCATGCTGATTCATCCTGCCATTTCTTTGGGCAAAGCTGAATGGATTCGAATTTTATTGATGTTTGGCATTTCGATTCTTTATCTTATTTGCTTTTACACCTTGACGATTTTTATCTCCACCCTTGTAAATCGCCCTGCCATCGCCATGTTGATCTTGCTGCAAATTTGGGTTTTTCTGATCATTATTTATCCCAATTTGGGCGTCATTGTGGCAGAGAATTTTTATAAGCTTCCAAGCGAGCAAGAAATTGGGCAACGAAAAATTGCTGCCTTTCAACCTTATGAAGAAGAATTTAAGAAAAATTGGAATATATTCGAGGAATCCATCATCAGCGGAGGAAGACCTTCAAACGAAGTTCAAAAAAAGAATTTTGAATTATCAGCTAAAAGAGCTGAACTTAATCACCAGGTTGATATGGAATTCAGCCATGAGCTAAGTCGTCAAACGAAATTAGCCCAATACATTTCTATCCTTTCTCCATCAGTCCTGTACGATCAAGCCATGCAACGCCTTGCCCGTACAGACATGGTTGCATTTGAGAGATTTATTGAAGCGACTGAACATCACTGGCAAAAATTCATTGAATACACTAAGTTTAGATTTGTGGATATCAAAGCCTGGCGGGAAGCGAAATTACCAGAATTTAGCTATCCTGTTGATACGAATGCGAAAAGTTTGATTGGCACACTCCCACAGGGTATCATTTTATTTTTGTTCAGTGTTATCTTTTTTGTGCTGGCTTATGTGGCATTTTTGCGGAAGGACGTTAGATAGATTTTAGATTTACGATTTTAGATTTTAGGATTTAAAAAACAATCGTTTTTCTGAAAATCGTTAATTAAATGGGAAGTAGATATGAAAACGATAATAAAAAAAGAGTTGTTAGACCACTTACAAAGTATACAATTCAGCATATTGGTTGCGATCAGCATTGTTTTATTTATTGCCAATGGAATCATATTTGTAAAAAAATATGATGAGCAAAATTCCAGGTACAATGAACAGGTTACTAAACTCTATCAACAACCGAGTACGATGGGCACAACGCTCTATGCAAAACCGAACCCACTTCTTTTTATGGCAGAAGGCGGTGATAAATATAGTCCGTCGGGATACCAACTATTTCCAAAGGGCAGGTTGTCTGCCATGCCTGGGAAAATTCGCAATTTCAAAATGCCTGACGTCCCAGAATTGGATTGGACTTTCATTATTAAAATTGTTTTTACCCTGTATGTTTTGCTACTGGGCTATTCCTCGATTTCAGCGGAAAAAGAACAGGGAACGTTGCGACTCATTTTGTCCAATTCCCACGGCAGAATAAAGTTACTCGTATCAAAATATCTCGCCATAATTTTAACCGTGTCGATTCCCCTAATTATCGGCGTGCTGATCGACCTGATTATTCTCGGCATTTCAATCCCCCAGGTGCTTTCGCTGGATAATTTGCTCAGGATTTTGGTAATGCTCATCTTAGCATTTGCTTATCTATCTATCTTTGCATTTCTCAGTCTGCTAATTTCATCGCTGGTTCATCAATCTTCCCTGGTTTTGTTGGTGCTGTTAGCGGTCTGGATTCTGTTTGCGATCATCATTCCCAACGTGCCCAGCATAATGTCCGAGGAATTCTCCAAAGTACCGAGCGAATATGAAACCGCAAACCAGGTGGGACCCATGATTCAAAAACAGGTTTGGGAACGCATCCAAAATATTCGAGAACAAGTTCAACAGGATGAATTCAAAACAGAAGAGGAATTAAAAAAACTAACCGATGATGCCTTTGAAAAAGGACAACAGGACTTAGCCAAACATTATAAAAGTTATAACGCTGCTATGAAACAACGGGCAATGATGGCTCGAAATCTATCACGAATTTCTCCGACAGCATTGTTCCAATTCGCTTCCGAGAATATCGCCCAGACTGGTTTGACCCAGGAAGAACAGTTTGAAAAAGATGCCAAAAATTATTCTGCTGTTTATGATGACTACATTTTAAAAAAAGTCGGCAAGGTTGTCGGCACATCGCCCTGGAGCTTCTCAACAAATATAATGTTGGACGGGAAATCAATTTATATCGGTTCCCCCCATCCTGAAGAATATAGCGGCGATAAATCAGATTTCCCCAGGTTTGAACAGAGCAAGCCATCGATCGTAAAAAGCTTGAAAAATGCGCTGCTTGATCTGGCGGGATTGATTCTGTGGAATTTGATATTAGCTGTTCTGGCTTTTGCGGCGTTTATTCGGTGTGATATAAGATAAATATTTCAGTTAATGGAGAATTGACAAATGCTCTGGCATATCATTAAAAAAGAATTCTATCAAAATCTGATTACGGCACGTTTCATTGTGGGGACGACCATTACCATCATTCTGGTGATCGTTATTTCTCTCATTCTTATTAATGACTATCGTATCAGGTACAACGCCTATAATGATCATATTCAGACTAATGAACAAAATTTTGAGGAGTATTATGTCTATTCTGAAATCGAATCACGTGCCGCAAAACCACCTGAAATTTTATCGATCTTCTGTAACGGTGTGTCACGAAAACTGGGCAATGTGGTGAAAATACAACGGCAGGAAGTACCGTATCAGGCATCGGTTTACGTTACCGACAATCCGTTGCTCAATGTATTCCAATCGATCGATATTGCACTCATCTTTAAACTCATCTTTTCGTTAATGGCAATGCTGTTTGCATTCGATTTTTTTTGCGGTGAAAAGGAAAAAGGGACGCTTAAATTAATGCTCTCCGGCACAACATCACGAACCCAGGTTTTCACTGGCAAAATTTTGGGCGGTTTATTAAGCTTGTGCCTCACACTTATTCTCGGCATCCTCATCACCCTGTTAATTTTCGTTCTATCTCCCCGGCTTTTGATTACAGGAGAAACGATTTTGAGGATGTTGTTCATTTTCATTGTTACATTCAGCTATATCTCAGCATTTTTTGTAATAGGGGCCTTAGTATCCACGCTGACACCGCGGTCAGTCACTTCATTGACCATGAATCTATTCATCTGGGTCGTTCTGGTAATCGGATTACCTAACCTGGCAAATTATACTGCGGAGCATTTAAAGCCGATCGAATCTCTCAAAATAATAAATGAAAAAGTGAACACACTTCAAGATGAATTTCGGGGAGAGTTGAGAGCTTATGATCAAAAGAATCCGGAACCGGCCGGGGGGACGGTTATCAGCGGGTCAACAAATGAATACGGTGGTTATTACAAATTCAAACGGGCAAATTTGAATCAATTCAGATATTACCAACATTTTATCCCGTTCAGTGAACGGCTTCGACTCCAATACGCGGAGAAGATCTATTCTGTTCGACAGAATTATTTTTCAAACCTAAAAAAACAGGCAGATTTTGTGAATTACTTCAGCATTTTTTCGCCGGTCAGATTGTACGAAAATATGATAGAAATCTTTGCGCGAACTGGCCTGGGAACTCACATCGATTATATGAATCAGGCGAGAATTTACAGATCCCAGGTGCTGGATTATTTTTCGGACAAAACTGTATATCGAGATACACGATTTTTCAGCATTATGACAGAGGAAGAAGCGCCAGACGTGACTTCAGCTTCTGTCTTCCAGGATGGTTCTGAAGGAGATAAAATTTGGCAGAGAAGTAACATCGAATGGGAAGAACGGCCTTATCTCTCGCTCGATGATTTTCCACGGTTCACTTATCACCAGGAGGATATTTTAGCTAACATCCAAAAAGCACTGCCATTATTCTGGGCCATGTTTTTTTTAGTCGCCTTATTTTTTGCTATCGGCTATTTTTCCTTTGTGAAATATGATGTGAGATAGGATGCTGCCAACGGTTGCCGGCATTTCTGATTTTTATGAATAATTTTAACTGCTTAATTCTGGAGGAAAATTCACCGTGTTAAAAGAAATCATATTAAAAGAAATAAGAGGACACATTTACAGTCTCCGTTTTATGTTAACTCATTTGCTGCTGGTAATTCTGATGATTATCAGCGCTTTCATATTTGTGGGAAAATATCATCAAAATATGAACGATTTCAGAGAAAATTTAAACGAAAATAATTCCCAATTAAGCAAAGCAGCCCAAAAGTTGTGTGATGTCGCCTTTCAGGAACAGATACTTCAAATTAAGCCCTCTGTTTCGGAGTTGATATCTGAAGGCGGATTGAAACAATTGCCCAACACATTCCGCATGACCGCCTTTCAAATTCAATTGCCTGAAACCATCAAACGCAGCAACCTGATGCTCCCCGAGTTTGTTGACATCGATTGGACATTCATTATATCTGTTATAGTTTCTTTCTTTTCCATGCTGCTGGTTTACGATGCAGTAAGCGGAGAAAAGATCGCCGGCACACTGCGATTGTTGCAGAGCAATTCTATTTCCAGGACAACAGTCATTCTGGGTAAATATATAGGCGCTTTGAGTGCAATCTTAATTCCGTTAATATTTTCAGTGTTTATCAATCTGCTAATCGTAACCTTATTTGGTCATATAAAATTTGCAGCAGTTCATCTGGTTCAGATTCTTCTCTTCGTTATTGCAGTCTGTCTCTACGTCTCCATATTTATTTTCATTGGGCTGTTTGTTTCCAGCCGAACCAACAACCCGGTCACCAGCATTATCTATTTATTACTCATCTGGATCATACTGGTCATATTAATTCCCAACAGCGGTGGCACTATTGCGACAAAAATTTTCCCAATTCCCACCTGGAAAGAAGTCGACCGTCAAATACGTCACCGCGGGAGCGAAATTGGCGATGCCCATCGAGCAAGGTATGCCCAGACATTTCGATGGGACGGCAATCCGTGGGCAGAATGGGTTCCCTATCGCAGTCGCGCCGTTAACGAAATGGCCCAGGCCCGCAACTCCATGATGCACGAATATATGTACCAGATGATTGGACAGATTGAAAAAGCGAAATTAGTTACCCAAATTTCACCAGCTTCTGTTTTTTTCAATATCTCAGAGTTGATTGCCAACACCGGAATTCAGCGGTTTAGAAAATTTTATAAACAGGTGTACGAGTACCGTCTTCAGTTTAGCCAGTTTATTGTTGACCGGGATAAAGATGATCCTGACAGTCCTCATTTGCTGAATGAATGGCATAAGGTAACGATATCGCAAAAGCCAATTTCGTTTTCGGAATTGCCCCAGTTTGAGGAAAAGTTGGTCGGAAAAAATTTCTCCCAAAAAGCAATACTCGGATTTGGAATTTTAATGTTGTTTACGATGTTATTTTTTGCAGCGGCTTATGTTTCGTTTTTGAGGTATGATGTGAGGTGATTTTAGATTTAAGATTTTAGAATTACTGAATATAAATTTTGTGGTAGTTCAGATTCTGTGTGCAATTTTTTTTCTCCCGTTGAATTGAAATGTCACTGAATTCAAAAACGGCCAAAATACATTTCAGTGGGAGAGAAATTTTTTAATGCAATTTTCGAACCGATCACCAGAAGTAATATTGTGGGGAGCTGAAGTGATGACAGAGACATGATCAAGCCTGAATTTCAATTTCACCGTGAAAGGTATTGATGATAGCTTTAGCTCTTTTAAAGAAATCCATGCCTAAAATACCTTTGAAATACATTTCGGGAGGTAAAGTATGTGCTACAACGGGAAAAGAATCAAATTTACAACCTAAAGATTGAATCCATTGTACATTTATTTTGGGAGCTAAAATGATACCACTGGCGGAAATGAGCCTAACTTTTTCTTTAGAAGCTGCAATATCATAGCCATACATTTCAAGAGATTCAACAGGAAAGAGAGTACAGGTCGCTCCCGTATCGATAAGCAGATCAACATTGAAGATACCAGTGACGCCTTTCAAAGCAGCTTTTGTGTAATACAATGCACCAGATTTTTTCAAAACATATTTTTTCATAGTAAAACCGCTACATCGTCAGGATATTCGCCAGCATATTCAATAGATAAATTAATTTTTTTGCCTTTTAATTTTAACATTTGCTTGTAGATATCGTCACCTCGTGGCGAATGGAATATTACTCGACCTTCGAGTGGTTCCCAATCTTCATTGTGTTTATCGACTTCGATAAGGAGCCATTCTTGATCATATTGTTTTTTGATTTCATCAATTGTCATTTTAAGCTCCATTCAATTTTCGTTTATGAAATTAAGGATTATTTAAAATAAATTAAGATATTTTCTGATGAATGTCAAGTTCTATTTTTAATAAACCAAAAAGGGATTTCCCATGCTCAAATCCATCGTCAAAAAAGAAATTCTCCATAACCTGACCAGCTATAAGTTCACGATTATCATTATTCTCACGATCGTTTTGATTCTGGTCAGCATGTTCATCATGTATCGGGATTACCAACTGCGGATGAAAAACTATGAAATTTTGCAGCCAAAATCCAATGAGCCGATTGCTATTATTCCGCCATCGCCACTATCCATCTTTGCCAAAGGATTAGATGAAAATCTGACTCGTTCCTACGAAATCCGTTTTGGCGGGCAAATACGAGTTGGCAGCAAGCAACAATCGGTTAACAACCTGTTTCGACTATTTAGCACGCCCGATCTGCTTTATGTGATCAAAGTCATTTTAGCCCTGTGCGCCATGCTCTTTGCCTTCGACATGGTCTGCGGCGAAAAGGAATCAGGTACGTTAAAATTAACGCTGAGCAATCATTTGAATCGACCCATGATTATCCTCGGCAAATGGATCGGTGGTTTTGCCAGTTTCATCGTTCCGTTCTTTTTAGCTACGCTATTCGGAACAATTCTAATCCTGGTCTCTCCACAAGTTCAGCTC
>CBFDBN010000156.1:0-8124 GCA_965603055.1 uncultured bacterium
AATATTTTGAACTTAAAGAAAAGAAACAGCAATTGGAAAAAGTGGGACAAAACGATGTAGAGGCTCGAAAGGAGATTTCACGGGAATTTATGCGACTGTTAAGTTATCCCGATGAAAAAATTGAGGAAAAGTTGTCACAAAAAAATCCCAAAGACCCTTACCTAATTTCGCACGATTAAAAAAATGAGTAACAAAAATAACAGCCGAATCTTCTCTGGTGACTCTCCTGAAAAAGTGGAGCAGGATTTAAATATCCTCATGAATTTTCAGGATGAAGGAATTAGCTTGAAAAAGCTCAACCAAATCATTGAAGAAAGCCTGGTCCCTCATCTGGTTCAATACAATCGTCCGGAATTCCAATCACTGTACAATTTCTTTCCAGAAAAAGGAGCCGCGTTCGGAGCAAAAATCACTTTAAAATACAACCAGGGCGTGACCAACTGGCAGGTATCGCCCGGCGCAGTGATGGTTGAGGAACTCTGCTGCAAGGCAATGTGCCGTATTTTCGGTTTATCGCCTGATGCTGACGCAACATTCATGTATTGCGGGACGTATGCAAATCAGCAAGCCCTGTACCTGGCGCTTCATCGCAAAGCAGAACAATGTGGATTCAATTTTTCAGAAAAGGGCATTAACGGATTTAAAGCTCCCGGGCGATTGGTTGTTCTGGCATCCAGTGAAGCTCATTTTTCATTGAAGCATGCTGTCCGATTTTTAGGTTTGGGAGATCAAAGTCTCATTCCAGTTCCGGTTGATTCAAATAATCGAATGGATGTTCAAGCTTTAAACAAAACGATTAAAAACCTTAACCAGGAAAAAGATATTTTTTGTATTGTAGCAACAGCCGGGATTACTTCAACTGGCTCAATCGATCCGATCGATCCCATTATAGATTGCTGTGAAGAGATAAATGCCTGGTCCCATATCGATGGCGCTTATGGTCTGGCTTATAGCCTATTGCCAGAAAAGAAACATCTCTTTAAAGGTTTAGACCGAGCAGATTCGGTTTGTTGGGATCCGCACAAGCAATTTGGCGTGCCCATTCCAAATTCTATTTTATTTGTTCGGAATAAAGCGGATTTTAAACGCATGGCAATTTATGGACATTATTTTAATCGAGAAGATGATCCCGAGCCAAATCCGGGATTAAAATCCCCACCTTCGACACGACCTTTTTCTGCGTTACCGCTTGTCACAACGATTCGCTATCAAGGAAAGAAAAAAATAATTGAACGACTGCGTAAACCGATCCATGCTATTCAAACCGTGGCAGCCAAATTAAGCCATGAAAATGATATTGAAGTTTGTCATCAACCCGATTTAGGATTGTTATGTATTCGAATTATCCCTGAAAATTTTTCCAAAGATCGACTGGATCAATTACAACGATATGTTTACGAGCGGATAAAGAGCGAAGGAAAGCGCTCTATTTCAATGACAAGGTTGGGAGACAAAACAGTTCTGCGCCTCGTGGCAATTTCGTCCTCAGTGACCAGCCGTGCATTGATGGAGACTATTGCAGCTATTCGGTTGATAGCCAACGAATATCATACTTAATATCGAGAAAGGTGGAGGTGAGGCCCAATGCGAATACTGATCATCAATCCCAACAGTAGCAAAGAGATGACCGATGTCATCAAAAAAACAGCCCAGGATTTTGCCGACAATGAGCTCGAAGTGATCTGTAAACCAACTCCTGGCGCTCCGCCATTTATTGAAACATACCAGGATCAAATCAAAGCAGGACCGGGAATGATTCAGTTGCTTCGAGAATATGAAAGTGATTTTGACGCCTTTATTATCGCCTGCCATTCCGACATCAATTTAGATGTAATGAAAGAAATCACGATTAAACCAGTGGTGGGAATTGGTGAAGCATCGATGAAAATGGCTTCCATGCTGGGACACCGGTTTTCAGTTGTATCGACACATAAACATTCAATCCCCAACAAAGAAGCATTGGTTCATAAATATTTTCTTCAAAATTACCTGGCATCGATTAAAGCGCCGCCTGAGGATATGTGCGACATCGACGATGAAGAAAAAATTTACATGGCAGCAAAAGCAGCGATTGAAGAAGATATGGCTGAGGTCATCGTTTTAGGTTGCGCTGGTATGGCGGGACTGGACAAAAAATTACAGCAAAAGCTCGGTGTGCCGGTTTTAGATGGCGTTATTTGTGCGTTGATTATTGCTACTGGTCTGGTGAAATATGGAGTTTCGACCAGTAAAATCAGGAGGTATAATCCAGAATATTAAATTCCAAATTCCAATTGCCAAAAAATCAAAATCCAAATCCCTTCGGCAGATTGTTACAATAAATTGATTCGCCGAAGGAGAAAGAGTAAAGACTTTTTAGCTCTCAGAATTAAAATCTCTCAGAATCTAAAAAACTAAAAATTCATTTCTGTGGGATTTCATTTCTGAGGACAAATTCTTTTTTGGGGCTCTTGCTCGACCAGGTTAGTATAACGAAGCAGAAAATTATGAGTCAAAATCAAATCCGTCCAATTGCAATATGTGTATTTCGACATCATAACAGAATTCTGGTATTTGAAGGATACGATTCTGTTAAAAATGAGTTATTTTATCGACCATTGGGAGGTGGAATTGAATTCGGCGAACACAGTTCCGAAGCTATACAACGTGAGATCAAAGAGGAATTGGGCGCAGAAGTTTGTGACCTCTCATTTCTCGGCAGTGTTGAAAATATTTTTTTTATAAATAATAGACGTGGGCATGAATTTGTGCAGGTATACGATGCGAAATTTAGAGACCCAAAATTCTACAACAACCATTCTTTTGAAGCAACCGAAGCAGATGGTTCAAAATTGAAAGTTGTGTGGAAGGATATTAAATTTTTTGAAAAAGGTGAAATCCCTTTGTACCCGACTGGATTGCTCGAGTTGTTGAAAGAAAAAAGTAGATAATTTGAATCTAGGGAGCATTATTATGAAATCATTTCAATTCACCATTTTTTCATTCATTATTCTGATCTCCTTCTTGCCTGTCAATATTCTATTTGCCCAACAAGCTACTGATGTAGAAAAATTCACAACTCCCGAAAGCATCATCACCGAGCTCTATCAATTAGTCACCTTCCCGCCTGATACGACGCCTGATTGGGAAAAAGTCAAATCCCTGTTCATCGATGAAGCGGTTATTGTCCTGCGAACCTCTTTCACAAAAATGGATGTGATGAATAAACAAGGCTTCGTCGATCTGTTCATCCGGGATATTGAAAAATATAAAATGGACAAAACTGGATTTCAGGAGAAAATTATTCGTAAAAAAATGACGGTCATTGGAGAGGTCGCTCATTGCTTTGTTTTATATGAAGCCAGTGTGCCGAACAGCCCCAACCCGCCACAAAGAGGTTTGGACAGTTTCCAACTGATGAAAAGAGAAAGGCGCTGGCGGATTGTTTCAGTAATAAACGAGATTCCCAGGCCGGGAGTATCGATTCCAGGGGAATTACAGGAGAAAGAACTGGAAAAATAATTAAGGTCTACTGAAAAAATACTAGACAGATTTTTGGGAAATACAAAATAAAGAAGCCCAGGAAACAGATCAGGATTTATCCAGACAGGTTGGTCATTATGAACGAGGGAAGTTTGCCGCCAGAAGTGCCAGTAGAAAAGCTCAAAAGCAATCTTTGTATAAGCCAAGAAATAAATTGCTGGTAGAAGTTTTTTACTATTCGGGGTTTATCGAAGCCTGGTCTAGGGCCATACTCATGATGGTTGATAAGTGTGTGGAACAGGGATTGCCTGAGCCAGATTTTATTTGTATTTTTAATATATTATTCTTATTATAATAAATAGAACGTAAAGAGGATACAAATTTTGAAAATAGAAAGTATTGTCATCATTCCTGAAATTAAAGATAAATTAATCTGGAAACACAGTGTTTTTAGATAAGAAGTTGAAGAAGCATTTGAGAATAAACCATTATTCCGATTTGAGAGAAAAGGAAAATATCCTGACGAACATGTTTATTCTGCTATGAGCGCAACGGATAGTGGCAGGTTTCTTGCTATGTTTTTTATTTACAAAAAGAACAGAGATGCATTGATCATCACAGCCAGAGAAATGACAAAAAAAGAAAGGCAATATTATGCCAAATACAAAAGAAAATAATGAAATAAATATTTCAACTGGAGAACTCATCACTCTGTCCAATGAATTCGATAATTACGATATTGTCGAACATTTATCAGAAAGTGAACCAGCAGAGTTTGAAGTACAATTGAATCGAAGACAATTTAGATTAGAGAAATCGTTAGTCGAGCGAATCACCCGGATTTCTCAGAAACGAGGAATATCTCCTGAAACTTATGTCAATTTGGTGCCGCAGGAAAAAGTTCTTGAAGAAGAAAATTTATGACTTAAAAAAAAGTATAATATTTTTGTTGATACTTTATTTTTACGTTGTGACAATTCTAATCTAAGGCATAAATTAGCGGCATTTATTAGCTTGACTTTTAATTATTTTTTTATTATAATTATAGGTTTTAAGTATCTCATTTTTGCAACATGAAATTGTATTCTTATCATATTGGTTATCGGTTGGAAATTAATATTTCTATTGTTTTGTCATGCCATATAATAGAAAAGGAAAGATTCTATGCCAAAAATTGCGCCCAAAGATGTTATTGCTACCCTCTCTAAACACATACTGGTAGATGGTTTTGATATTATTGTTGATCTTGAAAAGAGTTATGGGAGTTATCTTGTTGATGCACGGGACGGTCGAAAATTTCTGGATTTCTTTACGTTCTTTGCGACATTGCCGATTGGATTGAATCATCCAAAAGTACTAACTGCTGAATTTAAGGATAGATTATTAACCGCTGCGATTAATAAGCCGTCTAATTCAGACTTTTATACAGTCGAGATGGCTGAGTTTGTTGATACGTTCGCGCGTGTGGCAATGCCGGAATCACTTCCCTACCTGTTCCTGATTAGCGGCGGCACGCTGGCAGTTGAAAATGCCCTGAAAACCGCTTTTGATTGGAAAATTCGTTTGAATTTTCAGAAGGGATATACGCGAGAGTTGGGCTACCAGGTGATCCATTTTCAGCAGGCATTTCACGGGCGTAGTGGATATACGCTATCCTTAACCAATACTGCTGATCCCCGGAAGATAAACTATTTTCCAAAATTTAACTGGCCTCGAGTGGTCAATCCTAAAATCATCTTTCCACTAAATGAGGAAAATTTGAGGAAAGTTGAAAAGGCGGAACAGATGAGTATCCAGCAGATCAAGCGGGCGATCCTGGATAATCCCGATGATATTGCCGCAATTATTATCGAGCCAATTCAGGGCGAAGGAGGCGATAATCATTTTCGAGCTGAGTTTTTCAAAGAATTAAGAACAATTGCTGATGAAAATGATATTCTGCTGATTTTTGATGAAGTTCAATCTGGTATGGGTGTGACTGGGAAAATGTGGGCATATCAACGTTTCGGTGTGGAACCTGATATTGTTGCTTTTGGTAAAAAAACCCAGGTTTGTGGAATTATGGCTGACAGGAGAATCGATTTAGTTGAAAATAATGTTTTCGTTGAATCCAGTCGTATCAATTCCACCTGGGGAGCAAACCTGGTCGATATGGTTCGCAGTCAACGTTATCTCGAAATTATTGAACAGGAAAATTTGGTAGAAAATGCTGCCGTCGTGGGAAAATATTTTCAGGATCAATTGTTAAATCTTCAAAAGAAATATCCAGGCACTTTATCAAACGTGCGTGGCATGGGGCTATTTATTGCGTTTGATCTGCCAGCAGATTACATTCGTGACCAATTTATGAGAGAAGCCAGGAAAAATGGCATGTTGGTTTTGAAGTGCGGGGAAAGATCGATTCGGTTTCGACCATCGCTCAATATTACCACGCAAATTGTTGATGAAGCGATTGAAATCATTCAAATAACCTTAGCTACCATCTGCCAGGTGGTCGAGCAGGTTGGTATCGAAGGTAAAGGAGAACTCTGATAGATTTGGAAGCGAATCAAGCTGGAAAATTATATCTGGTAAGTACACCGATTGGAAATTTAAAGGATATCACTATTCGGGCGATTGAGGTATTATCGAATGTGGATTTAATTGCCGCGGAAGATACCCGGCATGCAGCAATTTTATTAAAACACTATAACATAACAATCCCGACAACCAGTTATTTTGATTTTAATAAAGAAAAGAAAACACCCGGGCTAATCAAAAAATTGCTTCAAGGGCAATCGATTGCAGTGATCTCTGATGCTGGAACACCGGGTATTTCAGATCCAGCGTTTTATTTCGTCAGGGAAGCGATTCGGCAAGATATCCCGGTGGAAGCAATTCCTGGAGCAACGGCTTTTGTGCCAGCTTTAATTATTTCTGGATTGCCGACCGATAGATTTATTTTTGATGGATTTTTGCCGACGAAAAAAGGACGACAGAAACGGCTACAAGAAATTGCCAACGAAAAAAGAACGATCATCCTTTACGAGTCTCCGCGACGTTTGTTGAAGACTGTGGCTGATTTAAAGCAGCATCTTGGCAATCGTCGAATTGCAATTGCCCGGGAACTGACTAAAAAATTTGAACAGGTTTACCGGGGGACTTTAAAAGAAATTTGTGAACATCCTGATATTGTGAAAATTAAAGGTGAATTTGTGTTGGTGATTGAAGGGGAAGGGAATTGATGCTGGATACTCGATGCTTGATGTTTGATATTTGATGCTCTGCCCAGAATCAATCATCAAGTGATGAGTATCCAGAATCCTTGGTACTAAAATTGAATCTAATGAATGAGTGTCAAACCAGATCAAATTGAAGAAGGAGACCCTTGAAAATAAAGATTGTCTTTTTACCAGAATGGATTAAGAATTTATATCTTCGAATTATAACGCCAGTCGTTGATTTTTTTATAAAGCGGAGATTAAATCCCAACCATTTTACAACCGTGAGTCTAATTTTTAGTATTATTGCAGCTTATCTATTTGCGATTGGTTTTCTGAAGATCGCTGGTGTTATCATGATCATATCAGGCACTTTTGATATTATCGATGGAAAAGTCGCACGAGCCACCAATCGGGTCACCAAATTTGGGGCGCTTTATGATTCAACGCTGGATCGATATGCAGAAGTTATGATTTTTTTTGGTCTGGCATACTTTTTTGTGAATAACCAATGGACAACCGGCAGTATAAATCTCCCATTTCTTAACTGGTCAATCGATAACATCAATATATCTTTTATCAGCACCATCGCTGTCTGTATGGCATTAGGCGGATCGGTGATGACCAGTTATGTCCGAGCCAGGGCAGAGGGATTGGGATTGGAGTGTAAAGTTGGCGTGATGCAGAGACCGGAGAGAATTGTGCTTATCGCTTTTGGGGCAATTTTTCATAAAGTTCTGCTGGTTGTAGCATTGATTATTGTTGCAATTTTTTCCAACCTGACAGCAATTCAGCGGTTATATCATATCTGGATAACCGATAAAGAAGGGCGGAAAGAGTTGATCTCAGGGTAAGTTATTTTTGAATAGTCCTAACAAAATAGAAGGAGGGGGGATTATGTTAGTCACATTGTGTAAATCTAAAATACATCGGGCGACGGTTACCGACGCCAATTTAAATTATGAAGGCAGCATTACCATCGACAGAAAATTAATGGACGCAGCCGATATGCTGCCCTTTGAGAGAGTACAGGTACTTAATATCAATACTGGTAAAAGGGCTGAAACCTATATAATTGAAGGTGAGTCTGGTTCTGGTACAATCTGTTGCAATGGTGCATTAGCCAGAATTGTGGAAATTGGTGATCTATTAATTATTGTCGCTTATGCTTTGATGGAACAAACCGAAGCAAAGAATTATATCCCTAAAGTGGTTCATGTGAATGAACAGAACATTATTTTGGATTAGAGCTGTGGAGGGATTGGTTTAAATCGATGTGTGGGAAACAATAGTCCTAGTTTAAACAATACGTCGGGCGTGGGGTGTAGGGCGAGTGCTCTACGCTCCATTGCCGTCAGTTTAAGGAAATTAGTATTATTTGTTTCGTTGACAATTGACAATTAGCAGTTCACAATTGACAATTAATCGTTATAATTTGTTTTAATTGTTAACTTCTGAAGTG